>JAYQWJ020000287.1:0-5620 GCA_035829175.2 Candidatus Albibeggiatoa psychrophila | reverse complement strand
AGAAAAGGAGTATCAGAATATCTAAGCAACGACCGAAGTAAAGAAAGATGCTGGCACATCTCAATTTTTAGTTGGCAATTCAGGCACGTTTCAACCGCATCATACTTTGCGCATCTAACAATTCGACAAATTCATTAACAGGTATCGGATGCCCCATCAAATAGCCCTGCACTTCATCGCAACGCAATGATTTTAAAAAGGCAAGCTGAGCTTTAGTTTCCACGCCTTCTGCAATCACCTTCAAATGTAAGCTGCGTGCTAATGCCACAATCGCTTTGGTAATCGTCATGTCATCCATATTTTTAGGAATATCACAGATGAAGGATTTGTCAATTTTCAATTTATCGATCGGGAAACGTTTTAAATAATTAAGTGAAGAATAGCCCGTGCCAAAATCATCAATGGCGAGTTGAATCCCCGTTTCTTTTAATATATTCAATGTTTCTACCGCTTTATCCGCATCTTTCATCAACACACTTTCGGTGATTTCTAACTCTAATAAACTTGAATCCATTTCTGTTTCATCCAAAATCTGAAGGATTCTATCTGCCAAGTCATTTTCCCGAAATTGGCGCGAAGACAAATTAACCGCTAAACGCAAATGAGGATAACCATTGTCCCGCCAGATTTTGTGTTGTTCACAAGCAGCGCGTAATACCCATTCGCCAATCGTCACAATCAAACCCGTTTCTTCTGCGAGTGGAATAAATTGCTGTGGTGACAATAAGCCCAGTTCTGGATGTTGCCAACGCACTAATACTTCTGCACCGATAATATGTCCGCTGGCAAGATGTATTTGTGGTTGATAATACAAACGAAGTTCATTACGTTCCAAAGCATGGCGCAATTTGACTTCTAATAATAAACGCTGCTGTGCTTCTACATTCATTTGTGCGGTGAAGAACTGATAATTATCTTTCCCGCCATCTTTAGCACGGTACATGGCAATATCCGCATGTTTTAAAAGGGTTTCCACATCTTCCCCATCACTAGGATAAATGCTAATACCGATACTAGAAGAAATAAAAGTTTCGTGACCGCTAAGATAAAATGGTGGGCGCAGACTGTCCAAAATCCGTTTTCCCACGGTGGCAGCCGTTTCTGAACTTTCAATATTATCCAATACCGCAGTAAATTCATCGCCTCCCAAACGTGCCACGGTGTCATTTTTATGTACGCACTGCAAAATCCGTTTCGTTACATATTTCAACAATAAATCACCAATCGCATGACCCCAAGTATCATTCACATATTTAAAATGATCTAAATCCAAGAATAATACGGCGACTTTATAATTATTTTCCTTGGCTAAAAACAAGGCGCGTTCTACCCGTTCATAAAATAGGGTTCGGTTAGGCAAACCCGTCAAATCATCGTAATGGGCTAAATAGGCTAAACGTTGTTCATTTTGTTTGGTGCAGGTGATGTCAGAAAATATGGCGAGATAATTGGTGATTTCTTTGGTGATTTCATCTTTAATCACGCTGATATTTAGCCATTCAGGATAGACTTCTCCATTTTTGCGCCGATTCCATATTTCACCTTCCCAACTGCCAGAGGTTTGAATCGAAGTCCACATGTCTTGATAAAAGCCCGAATCATGTTTACCCGATTTAAGAATGCTGGTGGTTTTACCTAAAATTTCACTTTCTTCATAGCCTGTGATTTGACTAAATGCTTGATTCACTACGATGATATTGGATTCTTCGTCAGTGATACAAATCGCTTCCGCACTGTTTTCTAAGACTTTTGCAGCTTGTTTTAATTTTTCCTCAGTTTGCTTACGTTCTGTAATATCTTCAAATGTGCCTAAATAACCAATATATTCCGCATTATCATTTTGCAAAGGAATTGTATTAATATCAAACCATAAGGTATTATTTTCACGATCTACCGCAGAGATAAAGTGATAACAAGGCGCATCAGTTGTATGGGGACAATTGTCTAAAAAGTTTAAAATATCCGCATCTGCATATTCTTCAATCAGCATGTCATCATTTTTGCCTATGATTTGATTAATATCTTCAATCCCAATCAGTTGAGCAAAGTTATCGTTACAGCCAAGATAGGATTCATTGACATCTTTCCAAAAAATATATTGCGGAATATTATCTAATACACTTTTTAACATAGTTTGCGAGTGTAATAGCTGTTCCTCAGTCTTTTTGCGTTGTACCATATCGCGACATAATGTCAGAAAATTATCAGAAATATTATGAATTTCTCTTAAATGACTATCGGGTAGATTGGCTTGTTGAATTGGACTTTCTGCTAGGTCAGCGTTAAGCCGACTTAAACTAATCAGAGGATTAACCAACTTGTTAGTGGCAATCGCCGCAAAAATCAGGCTTAAGATGAAAACCAGACATAATACGCCCAATTGAATGATATAAATGGCTTTTAGTTGACTCGGTTCAGTATGAGAAGCGTGAAAGTCCCAGTTATGAATATGCAGTAAAATTAGGATAGGGAATAAGGCAAATAACATTAAAACATTGAATAAAGTATGGCGCAGCGAAAAATAATCGGTCTCTAATGCAGGAAACCAATGTCGAAAAGGGATAAATGTGATGATGAGGCTTGCGACAACGGCATTGCTTGTCCCGTTGAGAAAGCGAATAAATAAAATCGGTAAAATGTAAACCACATCATTGGGCTGGGTTTGTATATGTAGCAACCACAAAATAGGTAAGCCGATTCCAATCCAGAATAAAGTATCTATAATCAATAGATTATAAGTGCATCTGCGCCAAGCTAAACCCACTATCACTGCTTCGAGAATGCTGATAAAAACATAAGATGGATCGGATAAATACAGTAACGCGGAGAATAGGGCAATCGCAATTCCGCTAGTCATACCAAGTAAATAGATGGCAACTAAGACCGCAATACTGCTAAAAATAAAATCGGACTCAAAAAAAGTGGGCAAACGCCAGTAATAGCCTATGACTGCAAATAAGCTTAAGGTGATAAATATAAATATTTGTTTTTTATCTAACATCAGCAATTTACAATATCCTCGAACAAGGTTCGCTTGTATCATAATTCATCTATTTTATACCCATTATAATAATATGGAAAATTGATATTACCTGAAAAAGCATAGCAGCTAGCATTATTTTTATACACAATTATCATACCTAAAGAACGAGATAGGTGCTAAATGGCAGTTTTTATCAGTTATGTTATGTTAGATAGCAAATATGACTTGAAATTTATTTATTGAAGCAAAAACTCTTAATAATAGATAAGCACAATAAAGGATTATTTATGCAGCTCTTTAAAGTCGGGGGCGTGGTACGGGATGGATTGTTAAATAGAACGGTCAAAGATATTGATTGGGTGGTTGTGGGGTCGACAGTAGAGAACATGGAAAGCTTGGGTTTCATTCAAGTTGGCAAAGATTTTCCTGTTTTTTTGCATCCACAGACCAAACAAGAATATGCTTTAGCCCGTACTGAGCGCAAAATAGGTAAGGGTTATACGGGTTTTACAGTTAATGCGAATATTGATGTCAGTTTAGAACAAGATTTATCGCGTCGAGATTTGACGATTAATGCGATGGCAGAAGATGAGCAAGGTAATATTATAGACCCGTTTAAGGGACAGCAGGATTTAGAAGCCCGCATTTTACGTCATGTTTCGCCTGCATTTTGTGAAGACCCAGTGCGAATTTTACGCATTGCACGTTTTGCCGCGCGTTATGATTTTCAAATTGCACCAGAGACGATGTGCTTAATGCAGGATATGGTTAAAAATGGTGAGGTTGACGCGTTGGTTGCTGAACGGGTTTGGCAGGAAACTGAGCAGGCTTTAGGCGAAACTTATCCACAACGCTTTATTGAAGTATTGCATGAATGTGGCGCATTAGCGGTTATTTTACCCGAAGTTGAAGATTTATTTGGTATGCCACAACGGGCTGATTATCATCCTGAAATTGATACGGGAATCCATATTTTATTGTGCCTACAACAAGCAAGACGTTTAACCACTGATACACAAGTCATTTTTGCCGTATTGGTACATGATTTAGGCAAAGGAAATACACCCGATCATATTTTACCAAGCCATTTTGGGCATGAAGAAAGAGGTTTAGATTTATTACGCTCCATTTCTCATCGATTACGGATTCCAAACCAATATAACGATTTAGCTAAATTTGTTGTGCAATTTCATACTCATTGTCATAAAATTACTGAACTGACAGCCAAATCTGCTTTAAAAGTGCTTGAAGTCATAGATGCTTTTCGACGACCGCAAAGATTTGAACAATTTTTGCTTGCTTGTGAAGCGGATGCACGCGGTAGAAAAGGACTGGAAAATCAACCTTATCCGCAAGCTGCTCAATTTCGGCAAATTTTTAAAACAGCTCATCAAGTCAACGTTGCAAATATTATTGCTGAAGGATTTATGGGCAGCAAAATTAAACAACAATTGCATCAGCAGCGAATCCATGCAATCAAACACTTACTACATAAATCACGGTGATGAATAAATTATGACAGCTAAAAAAGATACTTTGTTGATTGTAGATGATGTACCTGCAAATATTAGTGTTTTATTTGAATTTTTGAATAAAGAAAATTTTAAAGTGCTGGTTGCTCAGGATGGTAAACGCGCGATTGAAAAAGCAAAATATGCCTCTCCAGATTTGATTTTAATGGATGTGATGATGCCGGGGATGAATGGTTTTGACGCATGTGCGGCATTGAAAAAGGATGAAGAAACTAAAGATATTCCGCTTATTTTTATGACCGCATTGGCTGATACAGTAGATAAAGTTAAAGGATTTGGTTTAGGCGCGGCTGATTATATTACAAAGCCTTTTCAGCATGAAGAAGTCTTGGCGCGAGTTAAAACCCATTTACAAATATGCAGATTACAAAGAGAAATGGGTCATCAAACGGCTGAATTACAAGTTAAAAATCAACAATTAGAAGCCTTTGCCCGCACGGTCGCGCATGATTTAAAAAACCCTTTGAATATTGTTATCGGTTATGCCGACTTATTGACCACTGATTGTGAGGAGCAATATCCAGATAATCAAGACATGATAAGCCAGTTGAAAACCATTATGCAGTCTGGTGAAAAAATGGTTGGCATTATTGACGCGTTGCTGCTACTGGCTCGGGCATCTAAAGATAATGTTGAGTTTCATACTGTTGATATGAATGGTGTTGTTGATCAGGTTGTACAGCATCGTTTAGTTAATTTATTAAAAGAATATAGCGGTATTGTGCATCTACCCGATAGTTGGCCAACAGTAGAAACTTATGCGCCTTGGATAGAAGAGGTGTGGGCAAATTATTTGAGTAATGGCTTAAAATATGGCGGCAGACCACCAGAACTTGAATTGGGTGCAACTGAAATTGGTGAGCATATTCGTTTTTGGGTTAAGGATAATGGAGAAGGTTTGTCGCCCCAAGCCAAAGAAAAACTATTTACTCCCTTCACTCGTTTACATGAAAATCGTGCAGAAGGACATGGTTTAGGCTTATCCATTGTGCAGCAAATCGTTGAAAAATTGGGTGGCGAAGTGGGTGTGGAAACCGAAGTAGGACAAGGTTCAACTTTTTATTTTATGTTACCGCTGAAAAAAGTATAGGTAATATTCTTGTGT
>JAYQWJ020000286.1:0-1982 GCA_035829175.2 Candidatus Albibeggiatoa psychrophila | reverse complement strand
GGAGTCATTAGCTTACAATTCAATCAGCCTGAACAAGCATTGCAATATTTTCAAAATGCCCACGATATTATTGTGCCGATTGCTCAAAAAGACCCAAATAATGTGGAATGGCAAAAAGATGTGGCGGATGTTAAACGTGATATAGCAAGAGCGCAGCAATTATTAGACGAAGATAAAAAATAATTTCGTTCCTCTATAAAAGCCATTCAAATAAAGTTTAAATTGTAAAACAAGCACTTTTGCACCCCTGTTTTACAATTTGCACCACTGTCAAATACCTTATGCGGATGCTTGATCTCTCCATTTTTGCAATATGAAAATCAAACCAAATAAGCCAGTACCAATGATGTAACTTAAGATTGATATTTCCTAGTGGGTTTAACATCAAGTTCAGTTTTCAATTTGGAATTAAGTATATGTTTTATTTGGGTAAATTCGGTTAAATCTGAGAGTAAAAAACGACCATTAAGTAAAGCTTGGATATGGATAAAATATCAGATAATAGGCTAAGAGAAACTTCAGTCTGTGACATTAAATTGAGAAAATCCTTCATATTGACTAAAAGATAAAAAATTCTACAACAACAAATACAAAACTCACTATACTATTATCCACTACAGTAATCTCTACAAACCCGAATTATGAATATACCAAAAGTTGGCTTTATTTCCTTAGGTTGTCCCAAAGCAACAGTGGATTCTGAACGTATTTTGACCCAATTACGTGCGGAAGGTTATGAAATTGTGCCTGAATATGATGATGCACAATTAATTGTGATTAATACTTGTGGCTTTATTGATGATGCGGTTGCTGAATCGCTGGAAACCATCCAAGAAGCAATTGAAGAAAATGGACATGTGATTGTGACAGGTTGCTTGGGTGCAAAACAGGCATTGATTCAAGAGCATTGTCCCAAAGTATTGGCAATTACAGGCCCTGACAGTTTGGATGAAGTCATGAGTGCGGTGCATAAAGTATTGCCTCCAGAACATGATCCACACATTGATTTAGTGCCATTAGGCGGTATTAAACTCACGCCGCGTCATTATGCTTATATTAAAATTGCTGAAGGCTGTAATCAAAAATGTAGCTTTTGTATTATTCCCTCAATGCGTGGCAAATTGAACAGTCGTCCAATTGGTGATGTTTTGGAAGAATCTGCAAAATTAGTCCAAGCGGGTGTTAAAGAATTGTTGTTAGTTTCACAAGATACAGCAGCTTATGGGGTTGATAGCAAATATCAATTGGAGTTTTGGCAAGGAAAGCCTTTAAAGCGGCGATTGACTGAATTATTACGTGAAATGGGGCAGCTTGATGCGTGGATTCGGTTGCATTATGTTTATCCTTATCCGCATGTTGACCAGCTTGTGGAGTTAATGGCTGAAGGATTGATTTTGCCTTATTTAGATGTGCCGTTACAACATATTAGTCACTCAGTATTAAAAGCGATGCGTCGTCCTGCGGACAGTGAAAATATCATAAAACGGATTGCACATTGGCGCTCAATTTGTCCTGAATTGGTGATTCGGAGCACTTTTATTGTTGGTTTTCCCGGAGAAACTGAAGATGATTTTCAACAACTTTTAGACTTTTTAGATGAAGTTGAATTGGACAGAGTTGGGGCATTTCCTTATTCTCCTGTTGAAGGTGCAAGCGCAAATGACTTGCCAAATCCTGTGGAAGAAGAAGAAAAAATTGAGCGTTTAGAACAACTCATGGCATTACAAGCGGATGTCAGTCGAGATAAATTACAACGCCGTATTGGTCGACAAGAAACCGTATTAATTGATGCAATCGTTGATGATACCTTGATTGTGGCGCGAAGTGCGGCTGAAGCTCCTGAAATTGATGGACAAATCTTTATTCAAGAACCCGGACAACATCATCTAAACATAGGCGAATTTACTCAAGTGAAAATCATTGATGCCGATGAACATGATATTTATGCGCAATTGGTGGATTAATCTAATATCAGGAGTGCA
>JAYQWJ020000285.1:0-10195 GCA_035829175.2 Candidatus Albibeggiatoa psychrophila | reverse complement strand
AGCAACTCAGTTTATCCCATACAAATTTGACAGGAATAAACATCACAGTAAAAGGATTTAACATCACAACACTACCTGCGTCGTAAAGTAGTCATATTTGATTCTAACCTTTCTATCTATAATCGCAAGGCTTTTCTATAAAAATCTGTTGGTAACGATTACTGACATTATACAGATAAGTTGTCAAAAAATGGTTTTATCAGAAACTTCAACCTTTATATAAATAGGCTCAAAATAGAAAATTTAAACCTAAAAATACTCAGTAAAATCGAGGAAAGTTAATCTCAGGAAAGATTTTAAATAGATTCTACAAAAATTAGATTTGTATTGAAATCTCTCCTATAAACTTTAAAAATCCATTAGCGCACTAACATCACCTTTGCCTTCGCGCAAAACGACAGGTGTATTGTCAATTAAATCCACAACGGTTGTTGCTTCAAATCCGCAGTGTCCACCATCAATAATTAAATCAACTTGCTTTTCTAGTAAGTTACGAATTTCATCGGGTTCTGTTTCAGGGACGTGGCGATCAGGTAATAATAAGGTTGAACTCATGATAGGTTCGCCAAGTTGCTCTAGTAAATCTAAGGCGATATTATGATTTGGCACACGCAAGCCAATGGTTTTACGTTTAGGATGTTGCAAGCGTCTAGGGACTTCGTTAGTGGCTTTTAAGATGAAGGTATAAGGACCTGGGGTTAGGTTTTTCATTAAGCGAAACACAGCATTATCAACTTTGGCATAAGTGGATAGTTCGGATAAATCTCGACAAACCAAGGTAAAATTATGCTGTTTGTCCATCTGTCGGATGTGTCTAATCCGCTCCATTGCTGCTTTATCGCCAATATGGCAACCTAGTGCGTAACAAGAATCGGTAGGGTATACAACCACACCGCCTGCGCGAATAATGGCAACAGCTTGGCTAATTAAACGAGGCTGTGGATTATCTGGGTGAATTTGAAAGAACTGACTCATTGGAATTTTTAGTTTTTGAGTGGGTGATATTTGGTTATTATAACCTTCAATGCTGTTGAAAACGAATACTAAATATTTCTGACCTATATTTACTGCAAAATAACTGTTTTTATAAGAGGTTTATTCATTGATAAATGCGCATTGTTCATTGCTAAAAGTAGGGTTAACGGGTGGAATTGCGAGTGGCAAAACAACGGTATCTGATTTATTTGCTCAGCAAGGTGTTCCTATAATTGATGCTGATGTGATTGCTCATCAACTGGTTCAAGTGGCTCAACCTGCACTTGCAACAATTGCACAAGTTTTTGGACATGATATACTGCACTCTGATGGAAGCTTGGATAGAGAACAGTTGCGCGAAAAAGTCTTTGCTAAACCGCAACAACGTGAGCGACTAGAATCGATTTTACATCCTTTGGTTTACGCAGAAATTGCAAAGCAGGCTCAACAAATCAATTATGCGTATTGTATCGTTAGTATTCCATTATTAGTTGAAACATGGAAATATGCCCAAGTCGACAGAGTTTTAGTGGTTGACTGTACAGATATGCAACAAAGACAAAGATTAAGACAACGCAATCAATTTGATGATAAAATAATAGACCAAATATTAGCAGCACAAGCAACACGACAACAACGTTTAGCGATTGCCAATGATATTATAGAAAATGATAATAGTTTGAAAAATTTAGCCACACAAGTGTACAATTTACACCTACAATACTTGCAGTTAGCAACCATACCCGATTAAACGTGAAGAAAAAAATTGTTTACGAACATCCATTGACTGAAACGGCTCGAAGCTATTTACGCTTGGAATATCTGTTTAGTGCGATGAAGTACCACTTAAAAGCCCCAACTGCATGGGATAGTCGTAGCGGATTATCAAATCTCGTTGACGTTATAGAATTGTTGGGACGGGTTGATTTTAAAAGCGAATTGGTAGATGATTTAACCATCCAAGTTCAAACCTTAGAACGTTGGCAACGCACCCCTGATGTAAATACAGAACGTTTGGCAGAGCTTCTAGCAGGTGTGAGAGAAGTCTTAAATCATTTACAAAACATAGATATGGCAGTTGCAATTGAGCATTTCAGCCAGCATTATTTGTTTAGTTTAATCAAACAGCGTAAAGGCATCGTTGGCGGTATGAGCAGTAGTGATGTAGCAATTCTCCATCAATGGCTGCATAAAAACCCAAAACAACGTCAACAGGAAATTAATCAATGGCTACAACCTATTGACCCTTTGCGTGAGGCTTTAGAGGCTACTTTATATCTCGTTCGTCAAAATGCGCTGGTTTCACAAAAAACTGCCATCAAAGGATTTTATCAGTCTAAATTAGAGGCAAATGGGAATTACCAACTCATTCAAGTCAATATACCCCCTGAGCAAGTTTACTATCCTGAAATCAGTGGAGGAAAGCAGCGTTTTACAGTGCGTTTTTATGAACAAGAAAACCTTGCCAATCGCCCAAAGCAGACTGAACGAGATATTCAATTTGAATTGAGCTGTTGTATGATATGAACGCAGTTGTTAGTGGATAACTGATGGCTGGTCACAAAAACAGGAACATATAGCGATGGATAAAGTTTTTAAGGTGGGTATATTTGGGCTTGCCTCAAACGAACAAAATACCCTAGGTAGTATTTTTAAGTTGGCTGCATCGCGTAGTCGACAATATGAATTAGTGTCTGCCGACCAACGTTCTGCGGCTGAAATTATTTTAGTAGATGCTGATGATGCTAATGCGATGAATGAGTGGCGCAGTTTTACTGTGCATCATAATAATATTCCAGTAGTCAAAGTTACGAAAGGTGCTATTGATGATGCTGGAGGTGAAGTACATTTGCGTAGACCACTCACACTCAAGCGTGTACTTGAAGTGTTAGATAAAGTGACTATTGAAGCACACAAATATGTGCCTGAATTAGTGGTCGGCGGTGAGGAAGTCTTAGATGATGCTGCAAGTGCAGCTTTGCAAGATGCAGTTCAGAGTGCGAGAGGCGCGTCTAAGAGCAGTGCAAGAGCATTAGTTGTAGATGATAGTTTACCTGTTCGTAAGTCAATGGAAATTCAGCTAGGTTTGTACGGCTTGAATATTGATTTTGCTGAAACAGGTGAAGAAGCATTAGATTTTGTGAAAAAACCAGATAATGTCTATGATATTATTTTCCTAGATTTAATGCTTCCGGGTATTGATGGCTATAAGGTCTGTAAAGAAATTAAGTCAAATAAAGTTTCAAAAAACACACCCGTTGTCATGTTGACAGGTAAAGGTTCTCGTTTTGATAAATTGAGGGGAACTATGGCTGGTGCTAGTGTTTATTTAACTAAACCTGTTGAACAAGAAAAACTGAAAGAAGTAATTAAACAATTTTTACCAGATGCAACAGCCGTTAATGCCTAAGTGTTAAGGGTTCTTTTTATAGGGATTTAACTTTTTTGCACACACTGGCATGTTGAGCGCAAAACTGAGGAGATTTAATAAATGCCAATCAACAAAATCCTTGTGGTTGATGATTCCACAGTCGATAGAATGAATATTCAAAATATTATTGCTGATGCTGGCTATGATGTGATTGCCGCATCCTCTGGGCAAGAAGCAATTGAAAAAGCCACTGCGGAAAAACCAGATCTTATTTTTATGGATGTGGTTATGCAACAAATGGACGGTTATCAAGCGTGTCGTGAAATTACCCATAATGAAGGTACAAAAGATATTCCAATCATATTTGTTACCAGTAAAGGACAAAAAGCTGACCGTATGTGGGCTGAAATGCAAGGTGGTAAGGCATTAGTACAAAAACCTTATACACCTGATCAAATTATTGAACAAATTAACAATTTTAAATAATTTAGTTTAAAGTACGTAGCGTCGTTCTCTGCGTACTTTTTTCTTTCATTTAAATAACAACTCACAAAACACTGATACATTTTTCAGTATATTTCTAATATCTTGTGTTTACTTAGACTTCAATTCAACCGCTTTTTCTAAATGATTTAACAACGATTTTATTTTTTCATGTTGCATCTTCATTGCGGCTTTATTCACCACTAAGCGTGAACTAATATCTGCAATATGCTCAAGTTGTACCAGATGATTTGCTTTCAATGTATTGCCTGTCTCAACCAAATCCACAATTAAATCAGCCAAACCGACAAGCGGTGCAAGTTCCATCGAACCATACAATTTAATAATTTCAACCTGTCTACCTTGCTCAGCAAAATAGCGTTGGGTGATATTCACATATTTAGTTGCAATGCGTAAGCGTCGATGGTTTGGAATATCCGCATCCTTAAAGCCCGCAACCATCATTTTACATTGTGCAATTTTCAAATCTAAAGGTTCGTACAAATCATCGCTGTCATATTCCATCAACACATCCTTGCCCGCCACCCCAATATCTGCCGCACCATATTCAACATAAGTTGGCACATCAGAAGCACGGATGACAACTAATTTAATATCATCTTGATTTGTATCTAAGATTAATTTACGTGACGTTTTTGGATTATCAACTGCCTCAATGCCCGCTTGGGCTAATAAAGGTAAAGTTTCTTCAAAAATACGCCCTTTAGATAATGCAATTTTTAACATTCAAAAACCCTTGGGTAAATCAAGCAACAAATCATACATTATAATGTTTAGCAAACCTTACTTCAAAAGTAATTGGCTTTAAAAATCATTATTTTGAATAAGACGATCTCATAAATGCTATTGTAAAAGGGATGAGTTCTTGATTTAACACCCGTTCAATATTCTTTTTTAGCTTTTATAATCAATTACTTAAAATTAGTAAAAAATACAAGCAAAAAACATAAGCGAGTGATTTTAAATATAGGTGATTTCTTACGCCGAACTCAAGCATTCAAAAATTAATTTTGTTGTTGTAAGGCTAACTGCTCACGAATATTTTTTTCTAATTCATCCAGTAATTGCTCATTTTGCACTTTGTGATGTGGTTTGCCATCAATGTACAATAAATTATTTGGAGTGCCGCCCGTAAGACCCACTTTCACTTCTTTCGCTTCACCCGGTCCATTGACAATACAACCAATCACAGCAACATCAATCGGCTGTAAAACATTTTCCAAACGATTTTCTAACTCATTAACTATTTTAATCACATCGAAATTTTGCCGCGAACAAGAAGGACAAGCGATCAAATTGACCCCTTTTTGACGTAAATGCAGACTTTTTAAAATATCAAATCCAACTTTAATTTCTTGCACGGGATCAGCCGCCAAAGACACCCGAATTGTATCGCCAATTCCTTCCATCAATAACATACCCAAACCAATTGCCGATTTCACCGTACCCGAACGAAAACTACCCGCCTCGGTAATGCCAAGATGTAACGGTTGCTCAATTTGGTCAGCTAATTTGCGGTATGCCATCACGGTCATAAAAATCTCAGAGGCTTTCAAACTAATTTTAAAATTGGCAAAATCTAACTTATCCAAAATATCAATATGTCGCAACGCCGATTCCACCAAAGCATCAGAGCTTGGTTCAGCGTATTTTTTTTGTAATTCTTTTTCCAATGAACCCGCATTGACACCAATCCGAATCGGGATATTTTTATCTTTTGCAGAATCAACAACTGCACGCACACGGTCATCACGCCCAATATTACCGGGGTTAATACGCAAACAATCCACGCCTAATTCTGCAACGCGCAAAGCAATTTTATAATCAAAATGAATATCAGCAATTAAAGGAATATCAACTTGTTGCCTAATTTTACCGAATGCTTCAGCCGCATCTTGACTGGGCACGGAAACCCGTACAAGGTCCGCACCTGCTTTTTGAATCGCTTGAATTTGAGCCACCGTTGCATCCACATCGCAAGTATCTGTATTGGTCATGCTTTGCACCGCAATTGGCGCATCACCACCGATGGGGACATTACCCACATAAATTTGACGGGTTTGGCGACGTTTAATCGTGATTTCTTTACGCATAAAAGAGCAACCTGAAAATAGTGTCATTGTAGAATGCTATTTTACAATACTTCGGGCAGAATAAAGCATTCCGTATTTTGTGGTTATCAGTAGGATTGGTACTTCGTGAGGTGCAAGTATGTTGAAATTGATAAGCAATCTGCAAAACTAATTAGTTTAATGCGGCTTAAAACAGTATAATTCGATTCACAATTTTCTTGCAAACCTTGCTAGTTGGATATTATGGAAATTCTGTTTTTATTAATTCCGATCTCTTTAGTCATCATTGGTCTGATTATTTGGATGTTTTTGTGGGCTATCCATTCGGGTCAATTTGATGATTTAGAAGGACCTGCGCATCAAATATTAATGGACAAAGATGGCATTGAGGATATTAAAGAAGAAATGGAACAAGCTAAGAATATGAAGAAATGAATTGGTCGGGACGGCGAGATTTGAACTCACGACCTCTTGCGCCCCATGCAAGTGCGCTACCAGGCTGCGCTACGCCCCGAACAAGCCGTAAATTATAATATGTTCTTATTTAGGTGTCACGTCTTTTTTCAATTTAACGTATCAACATTTTTAATAAATTAAAATCTACGGGCGCAATTGGGCAATATTGAAACTCCAAATATATTAAACTACACTATGATCAGAAAATCATCTAAATCATTATCTTTAAAGAATATTTCTCAACAAGCATTTCAATAATACAATGACAAAAAACAATATTTCTACGATTACAATTGACGGACCTAGCGGCGTTGGTAAAGGCACAGTTACGCTTCAATTAGCACAACATCTTAACTGGCATATTCTGGATAGCGGTGCAATTTACCGTGTGCTAGCTTATGCCGCGCAAAAGCAAAGCTTGCAAGCAACTCAAGAAACTGAATTAACTCAACTTGCCTCTGATCTTGATTTACAATTTCAACAAACGACAGAAACGATTGAGGTTATTTTAGATCGCGAAAATGTTGCAAATGAATTACGCACAGAATCTTGTGGGAACTTTGCATCCAAAATCGCCACATTAGCACCTGTTAGACAAGCACTTTTACAACGCCAACGGAATTTTTTAAAGTCTCCCGGACTGATTGCAGATGGGCGTGATATGGGCACAGTGGTGTTTCCTGATGCTGCTTTGAAACTTTTTTTAACCGCATCGGCTGAAGAACGTGCACAAAGACGTTATAAACAGTTGAAACAAAAAGGAATGGATGTTAACATTGGCGACCTTATCAATGACATAGCTGAACGGGATAAGCGTGACACCCAACGAACTGTCGCGCCGTTAGTACCTGCGTCAGATGCACTAGTGATTGATACAACAACACTTTCTATTAAGGAAGTGATGCAACAAATTTTAGCTTTAGTCAATAAAGTAATTTAAGGGCATGGCAAAGTTTGGCGTTTAGAGATAACACTTTGATGTGTAACACTTTTAAGAATTATTGAGTAATCTGTGTCATCTACGACAATCAGTGCTTTAATCCATTCCATAATGTGTTGAATTTAATTGAAAGTGGCTTAAATCAATAGGTCAGCTAATGGCGTATTATTTTTGGCGCGATTTATTATTTTCTATTTCTAAATCAGAATTTTATCGTGGAATTTTAACTAACCCGCATTATCGTTGTGCGGCATTAACTTTTAATCAAGTCCTTATTCGGTTGTAACAGATAGCAAGCCTAATAGGGTCTATGGGGTATGGAATGAGCGAAAGCTTTGCAGAACTTTTTGCTGAGAGTCAAGCACAAACACAAATGGTACCAGGAAGCATCATTCGTGGTCTAATCGTTGAAATTCGCCAAGATATGGTGATTGTTAACGCGGGGCTGAAGTCGGAAGGTGTTATTCCAATCGAGCAGTTTTATGATGAAAACGGTGAATTAGAAGTTGCAGTAGGAGATGAGGTTGACGTTGCTTTAGACACAATTGAGGATGGCTTTGGTGAAACTCGCCTTTCTCGTGAAAAAGCAAAACGTGCAGCAGCATGGAAAGAATTAGAAAAAGCCTTTGAAGAAACAGCAACAATTATCGGTATTATTACTGATAAGGTCAAAGGTGGTTTTACGGTCAATGTCAACGACATCCGTGCATTCTTACCGGGTTCATTAGTCGATGTACGTCCAGTACGTGATACATCGTATTTGGAAGGTAAACCTTTAGAATTTAAAGTTATTAAATTAGACCGTCGTCGTAATAACGTTGTGGTTTCACGTCGTGCAGTGGTTGAGAAAGAAAACAGCCAAGAACGTGAAGCGTTATTAGAAAGTATGCAAGAAGGCATGGTATTACGTGGTGTTGTTAAAAACTTAACAGACTACGGTGCATTCGTTGATTTAGGCGGTGTTGACGGTTTATTACACATCACTGATATGGCTTGGAAACGAGTGAAACATCCAAGTGAAATCGTAAACGTTGGTGATGAAATTGACGTTAAAGTATTGAAATTCGACCGTGACCGTACTCGCGTATCACTCGGCCTTAAACAAATGGGTGAAGACCCTTGGGTTGATATTGCGCGTCGTTATCCTGAAGGCACTCGATTATCTGGTAAGGTTACAAATCTTGCTGATTATGGTTGCTTTGTTGAAATTGAAGAAGGCGTTGAAGGTTTGGTTCACGTCTCTGAAATGGATTGGACAAACAAAAACGTACATCCTTCTAAAGTAGTCCAATTGGGTGACGAAGTTGAAGTCATGGTATTGGATATTGATGAAGAACGTCGTCGTATTTCATTAGGTATCAAACATTGCCATGAAAATCCATGGGATACATTCGCTGGTAAATACAATAAGAATGACCGTGTTACTGGTAAGATTAAATCTATCACTGACTTCGGTATCTTTATTGGACTTGAAGGCGGCATCGATGGTTTAGTTCACTTATCTGATATTTCTTGGAACGAACAAGGCGAAGAAGCTGTACGTCGTTATAAGAAAGGTGAAGAAATTGAAACCGTGGTATTGGCGATTGACCCTGAAAGAGAGCGTATTTCTTTAGGGGTTAAACAGCTTGATAAAGACCCATTCTCTAACTTCGTTGCGGAATATCCTAAGGGCACTATTATTAAAGGTGTTGTTAGTGAAGTTGATGTTAAAGGCGCAATGATTGATTTAGGCGAAGGCGTTGAAGGCTACTTGCGTGTATCTGAATTAGGTCGTGAGAAAATTGAAGATGCACGTTCAGTATTAAAAGTGGGCGATGAAGTAGAATCGAAATTTACAGGTGTTGACCGTAAAAAACGTATTATTACTTTGTCAATCAAAGCCAAAGAATCAGATGAAGAATCGGCTGCAATCCAAACTTACAGCCAACAAAGTACAGATGTAAGTGCTACTTTAGGCGACCTTCTTAAACAACATTTAGATGGACAAGAAGAAGGCTCTGAAGAAGGCTCTGAAGAAGATGACGTGATTGATGACGACATGATTGATGATGATGACGTGATTGATGATGACGTGATTAAAGAAAAAGCAGAATAACGCTTTACGTTGCTTATAATGACAGGAGTGCAAGATTTATCTTGCTAAATAATAGTTTATGTCGGATTTCGGTTCGCATAACTAAACTTAGCAAAACGAATTTTGTACTCCTGTTTTTTATAAGTGGATTATATGGTGATTGACGATATGGGTTCACTATCATGGATATACAAAAGATGACAAAGTCTGAATTAATCGAAGCCATTGCAACCAAGCAAACCCAATTAACCCAAAAAGATATTGACTCAGCTGTTAAAACTATTTTAGAACACATGGCGCAGTCATTAGAAAAAGGTGAACGAATAGAAATTCGTGGTTTTGGAAGCTTTTCTTTACATTTCAGACCACCTCGTGTTGGACGTAATCCAAAAACTGGCGAAGCAGTGCAATTGCCAGCTAAGCACGTTCCACACTTTAAACCTGGTAAAGAATTGCGCGATCGCGTAAATATGGATTAGTGATGAGATAATTATATTTTGGGGCAGCCCGTCTGTCCCATTTTTTTATGTTCTAAATTTCCCCTCTTATTTTCAAATAACTCACTTTTTTGTTTATCATCCCAATTTTGTCTTTGGATCGTCTAATAAAGTCATAGTGCTACTTTTTCTTAAAATGGTCACACCTGCAAAACAAGTTTTGCACTCCTGCACTACACAAGCACTGCTATCCCCAATTTTATCTTTATTGCTCACCTTTGAATTTTTAGAAATTATCAAACATTTTAATAAGTTATAAATACAAGCCTTCTTTCGCAAGATACTGATTTTATTATATTCTTT
>JAYQWJ020000284.1:0-4852 GCA_035829175.2 Candidatus Albibeggiatoa psychrophila | reverse complement strand
GCTTAGCAGCTTATTCCTTCTTTTTATTGCCATGAACAAGATTGGTTGATAATTAGCGGTGATTAATTGATAATTATGGCTTGATAAAATTGCTAATTGAGAAAAAATGCCTGCTCAAAATTTACACAAATTGCCTCCGATTTATACTGTTGTTATGGGTATGGGACAGACGGGAATGGCTTGTACTCGTTTTCTGCTGCAAAAGCGTATCCCAGTTTGTATTATGGACAATCGTGAAGCCCCGCCACAACTTGAAACTTTACAACAACTTGATGCCAATATTCCTTATATTACAGGGCAATTCGATGCCGATATTTTAGCTCACGCCAAAGAAATTGTGATTAGTCCCGGTTTATCAATTCGAGAGCCGTCCCTGCAAGCTGCGATTCAAGCCAAAATCCCTATCATCAGCGAAATTGAAATATTTGCTCGTTATGTCGACGCGCCCGTGGTTGCGATTACAGGTTCAAATGGCAAAAGTACAGTAACAACTTTATTGGCAGAAATGGCAGAAGAAGCGGGGTGGGATGTGCGTGTGGGCGGTAATTTGGGTATATCGGCTTTGGATTTAATTACGCGCCAACGTCCTGATATTTATATTCTTGAATTATCAAGTTTTCAATTAGAAACAACCTATTCATTGAAGCCTAAGGCGGCAGTGGTACTTAATATATCTGAAGACCACATGGATAGATATAATCGTTTTGCGGATTACATTGCGACCAAACAAAAAATTTATCAAAATTGCGAACATGTTATTGTAAATGTTGATGATCCCGTGGTTGTTTCGATGTTAAAGCCTAAACAAGCGCATTTAAGTTTTAGTTTACATTGTAGTCGTGGCACTTTTAGTATTTGTCCACATCAAGGTCAATCTTATTTTTCTCGTCATCATAAATCTAATTTTCCAACTCCATTGTTACCTGTTAAAACGGCTAAATTGCAAGGTCGTATTATGCAAGCTAATATGCTCGCAGCACTGGCTTTGGGCGAAGCAATTGAAATCCCAATGACTGCGATGTTGGACGCGCTTCAAACATTTAAGGGTTTACCGCATCGATGTCAATGGGTTGCGCAATATCAAGCTGTTGATTGGTTTAATGATTCTAAAGGCACAAATGTTGGCGCGACGATAGCAGCGATTCAGGGTTTAGAACGTTCGGGACAAATCATTTTAATTGCAGGCGGTGAGGGCAAAGGCGCAGATTTTAAACCATTGGCAATAATGGCTGAGCAACATTTGAAAGCGTGTATTTTGATTGGGCGTGATGCGACGCTAATTCAAAAGGCATTTAAAAAGCATTCTAATATACCGATACGTTTTGCGGATAGTATGGAAACCGCGATTTCTGAAGCGGGGCAATTAGCACAATCGGGTGATGCGGTGTTGTTATCTCCTGCATGTGCCAGTTTTGATATGTTTAAAGGTTATGAACATCGTGGACAATCATTTATTGATGCGGTTCAACAGTTGGGGCTTCATTGAGTGAGTAAAGAGAAAAGTCAGAAGAATCATATAAATATACTTTACACCGCTAGCATTTAAACTTCTAAAGAGTCATTAAGTTAAGCTCACAGGAGTGCGAATTTCAATTTGCGCGAGCAACCAGCAAAATAACAATGACTCCTAATCATTAAAAGTTGATCAAAACCCTAACAAATCATAAGTATGTTGAGCAATCATTTTTTCTTCATTGGTTGGAATTACCCACACCGAAACTTGACTGGCATCAGTGCTGATTTTAGTTGCGGTTTGATTATTGGCTACAGTATCTAATTCGATGCCTAACCATGTACTTTGTTGACAAATTTGCTCGCGGACTTGAGGCGCATGTTCACCAATACCCGCTGTAAAAACCAAGGCATCTAAGCCACCAATGGCTGCACATAAAGACCCAATTTCTCGCGCAATACGATAATTAAATAAAGCCACTGCTTGTTGTGCTTCGGGTGCGGGATTGTCTAATAATTCCTGCATATCATTGCTGATACCTGAAACGCCTAACAACCCAGATTCGTGATATAACAAATGTTCCAATGCTTTTGCATCTAAGCCTTGTTCAACTAAATACAAAATCACCCCGGGATCGATATTACCCGATCGTGTGCCCATTGGAATCCCATCAAGTGCGGTAAAACCCATTGTGGTTGCAGCACATTGTCCATTTTTCAAAGCGGCGATACTTGCCCCATTGCCCAAATGGCACACAATCACCCGTTCAGGCATTTCACCTGTTAATAGCGGTAAGGCTTTGGCGATGTATTCATACGATAAGCCGTGGAAGCCATAACGTTTTACACCTTGTTCGGTATATTTACGTGGAATCGCAAAAGTACGTGCAATCTCAGGTTGCGTGGTATGAAAAGCAGTATCAAAACACACGACTTGATCTAAGCCTTGTTTGAGCTTTTGTAAAATTTTAATCGGTGCAATATTGTGTGGTTGATGTAATGGCGCAAGCGGAATTAAAGCTTCTAATTCTGTCATCAACGCATCAGTCACTTTTTCAGGCTGGGTGAATTTTGTGCCACCGTGTACCATCCGATGACCAATAGCAACCAAGTTTAAACCATCATTTTGTTGCTCTAACCAATTCAACATTACGGAAAATGACGCTTCATGTGCTGCACCTTCGGCTAAATGCTGTTTGGTTAAATTTTGCCCTCGTGCATCCTCGGCTTTAAATAGGGGATGTGTACCAATACCTGTAATGCCACCACGATAGACCAAATCTAGATGATGTTGTGCTTGGCAAGAAAAAAGAGAAAATTTAATACTTGATGAACCTGCATTGACGACCAAAATCGCATTTATCATCAGAAATCCTTTTGATTCAATTAACAATTATTGAAAAATGGCAGCCTTTTTGAAATTAATATGACTGCCAATTCTAAGATTTGACTTTTGACTTTAACGCTCAATTTGCGGTTTTTTATTCCGTACCAATAATAATGCAAGTGCACAAGATGCCATTCGACTTAATACGCTATCCGCACGACTGGTCAATGCAATAGGGACACGCGCACCTAATACGATGCCTGATGATTGTGCATCGGCTAAATATTCCAATTGTTTCGCCACCATATTGCCAGATTCTAAATCAGGTGCAACCAAGATGTCCGCTTGACCTGCAACAGCAGAGGTGATGTTTTTGATTCTAGCGGCTTCAAGTGATACGGCATTATCAAACGCCAAAGGTCCATCGACAATACCGCCTGTAATTTGATGACGATCTGCCATTTTGCATAAGGCTGCGGCTTCTAAAGTTGAGCGCATTTTAGAACTAACCGTTTCAACCGCGCTTAACAATGCCACTTTTGGTTCGGGCACACCTAAAGCATGAGCTAACTCAATTGCATTTTGCACGATGTCACGTTTGGTTTCCAAATTAGGCTCAATGTTGATTGCCGCATCTGTCACCATCAAAGGACGTGGATAAGTCGGTACATCCATCAAAAACACATGGCTCATACGGCGTGCGCTGGTAATACCTGTATCGCGTTTAATCGCTTCGTGCATCAATTCATCAGTGTGCAAACTGCCTTTCATAATGGCATCAACTTCACCAGAACGCGCCATTACAACCGCTTTTGCTGCCGCTTCATGACTGTGCTCTGTATCAATGATTTCATAGTCGTTAATATTCACCCCTTCTTGCTCAGCAATCATGGTGATTTTGTTCCGTGGACCAAATAAGATAGGGATAATTAAATTGGCTTTTGCAGCATCAATTGCGCCCATTAATGAATTAGTATCAACGGGATGCACCACTGCCATCCGAATCGGCTCAAATTTTTCTGTCATTTTAACCAAGCGTTCTAATTGCGCACCCGGCATATTGATATGGATTTGAGGCAACATTGCACGCGGACGTTTGATTTTTTCTGATGGCGCGAATACATTGGCACAACCTGTATAAATCACGTCTCCATCTTGGTTTTCACAATGACACTCAAATACGACTAAATGATCGTCATCATGTTTTTCCTTAACCGTAATCGTGACAATAATGGTTTCGCCTAAAAATACCTGTCGTTTAAATTGCAAGTTTTGCTCACGATAAACTGTACCCGGTCCTGGTAATTGATTGCCTAATAAGCTGGATAGTAAATTACCCGCCCATAAGCTGTGCCCTGATACTTTATGGCTTTCTTGATCTTCGGCATATTTTGTATCCATGTGAGTGGGATTGACATCACCCGACACCAATGCAAATAAACGAATGTCTTTAATGGTTAGCGTATGGGTTAATGTCGCTATATCACCAATTTGGATTTCGTCAAAAGTTTTGTTTTCTATGAATTCCATAGAGTATTTCTCGATTTTGTTAGAAAGTGATGGGATTGGTATTAAATTAAAATATTTATATGACACCAAAATGAATCTTTATCACCTTTCATACTCCTAAAGTAGCTATTTAGTCGGAAACAACAATTAACGACAATTGCTTATTATTTTTGGCGCAATGTATAAGAGTTCAGCCGATTTGACAAGGACTAATATTAAAGTTTTATGGATTAAGGATGGAAATAGGGTGCAGGAAAAGTGTTTTTAATTTATTAAGTTGAGTTATTTTATTGTTATAGCGGATTTTTGAAAAATTGCAGAAAATCGTATCAATACTGATATTAAGCTAACAAGGCGTTCGATATAAGAAAAAGAAAATTATGCTGAAATGCAAATCAATAGAATTAATGGGATTATTTAGACCTTGTTGGAAAACTCAATTTCTAGTTACTACGTTCCACGTAGTAATTCAACCCAGACGCTCCGCGTCATGAACAACAATGACTGATTACCCGCCAAGAAATCTTGTGCAAAGCGTTGTAATACACCACCTGCTTCATACAC
>JAYQWJ020000283.1:0-2225 GCA_035829175.2 Candidatus Albibeggiatoa psychrophila | reverse complement strand
TTTACACCACACCATAACGAAAGCCTTTTTTAATCCAACGTTGAATCAACAACTCACATTGCTCTGGATAATTCTCTAACATCCACTGCCCCGCTTGTGGAATATCAGCAAATAACGCCTTATCCTTCTCCAAATCCGCCACTTTTAAATTTAACACCCCTGTTTGTCGTGTGCCTAACACCTCCCCCGGCCCGCGAATTTCTAAATCTTTCTGCGCAATTAAAAAACCGTCGGTACTGTCTCGAATTATGCCCAAACGCTCTTGAGCAATTTTTGATAACGGAGCTTGATACAATAACAAACAATAACTTTCCACCGCACCCCGTCCCACGCGCCCACGCAATTGATGTAACTGTGCTAAACCCAAACGTTCCGCATTCTCAATCACCATCACACTGGCATTAGGTACATTCACCCCCACCTCAATCACCGTCGTTGCGACCAATAAATCAAGCTCCGCATGTTTAAACTGCTGCATCACCAATTCTTTATCCTTAGAACCCATGCGCCCATGCACTAAACCCACATTTAAATCAGACAAATGCTCAGCTAAATACTTTGCCGTATCTTCCGCAGCTTGGAGCTGTAAAGTTTCAGATTCCTCAATCAATGGGCAGACCCAATAAACCTGTTTACCTTGCTGACAA
Organism: Candidatus Albibeggiatoa psychrophila; assembly: GCA_035829175.2. Lineage (GTDB taxonomy): Bacteria > Pseudomonadota > Gammaproteobacteria > Beggiatoales > Beggiatoaceae > Albibeggiatoa > Albibeggiatoa psychrophila. Next base: position 1,578 of record JAYQWJ020000283.1, on the reverse strand, counting down.
GAAGCATGAACCCGTTGAATCACCTTATCACGTCGAGCGTCCGAGATTATCGCAGTTTGTACAGGCGTGCGCCCCGGTGGCAATTCATCAATGATCGATACATCCAAATCCGCATAAGCCGTCATGGTCAAGGTTCGTGGAATCGGCGTGGCAGTCATAATCAATTGATGTGGATAAATATCGCCTTGTTTACCCTTATCACGCAAAGCCAAACGCTGATGCACCCCAAAACGATGTTGCTCATCAATAATAACCAAACCTAAATTGTTAAACTTCACTTCATCCTGAAATAGCGCGTGTGTGCCAACGGCTAAATGAGTGATGCCTAAAATCAAATCTTCCAAAGCATTACGGCGTTTTTTCTGAGTTAAACTGCCCGTTAACCATGTCACTTTTAAATCCAACGGCTCGAACCATTCAGCAAAAGTGGTTTTATGTTGCTCAGCCAATAATTCAGTCGGGGCCATAATCGCCACTTGATAACCCGCCGCAATCGCCTGTAACGCAACCAATGCCGCCACCACGGTTTTGCCTGAACCCACATCGCCTTGTAATAAACGTTGCATCGGCTTAGGCTGAGTTAAATCATGACTTAATTCATCGACGACTTTTTGTTGAGCTTTGGTTAAATCAAATGCAAGCTGCTGCATAAAACGTTGCACTAAATCACTATTAGCATCCAATACAGGTGCAGTATGTTGCTGACTATGTTGATGCAAGGCGCGTAAACTCAGGTGTTGCGCTAATAATTCTTCAAAGGCAAGCCGTCGTCGAGCGGGATGAGTTGAAGGATCAATTTCGGTTAATCTTTCACTGGGTAATGGCTGGTGAATGGTTTTTAAAGCCTGTGCTAAAGGCAGCAATTTAAGATGTTGCAATAGCTTTTCTGGTAATAAATCAGGCAACTCAATCATCAACGCTTGTTTCATGATCGCATACCACTGAGTTTGATTAAAATTACTGACGCTGGGATAAATCGGAGTCAAATAATCTTTTAATAATTCCGATTCTTCAATTTCATCGATAAACTCATAAGTCGGATGCACCATTTCTAAGCACTGATAACCCTCCCGCACTTCACCAAAGCAACGCATCAAAGTTTTTTGTTGAAATTTCTTTATTTGGCTAGGATAAAAATGAAAAAATCGCAAGGCGACGACACCTGTTGCATCACTAAAACTGCACATTAAAATCCGTTTTTTACCTTGTTTGACTTCAACACTGTCAATTCTGCCTTCAATTAAACCCAGTTGACCAGCTTGTAAATGTTGAATCGGAACAACATGGGTACGATCTTCATAACGAGCAGGTAAATGAAATAATACATCTTCGGCTGTGTAAATTTCTAAACGGGCTAGTTGCTCAGCGGTTCTCGCACCGACACCTTTTAGCTGGGTTACAGGAATAGACATGGGGTATTTTCAGTTTTTGATTGAGTTGAAAGAGGCTTAATCTATTTTTTTATCTAAATATCATTATGTTATATGCTAAAAATCAAGCTTTCTTATCGATACGAAAATCACTATATTATAGGATACCTTATTTTTCAGATATAAAAAAAGCGGATAATCCTCGCAA
>JAYQWJ020000282.1:0-2516 GCA_035829175.2 Candidatus Albibeggiatoa psychrophila | reverse complement strand
AGGCATCCATCTTTTTGTATGGTCAACATCAAATTGGCAAAACGTCATTGCTTAAAAACCTTATTGCTCTATTTGGAAAGCCTCAACAGGTGGTTGCGCTGTTTATTGATTTGCAGGGTATTGCGATAGCAGGTAATAACATAACTGGCTTCTTTGAAAACGTGCTTGCTTATCAAATACAATCTAATGCAAAACAATACTATCAAATAGACTTACCTAAATTTACTATAACGAACGATCCTTATATTGATTTCAATGCTTGGTTAGATGAAATTCAACAGGCTTATTTAAAAGATAAAGTGCTAATTCTACTGCTAGATGAATTCAGTAAATTAAATGCTGTAATACAAGAAAATGAGAGTCAGTTTGACCATGGTCGTTTAGATGATATGCTCAGATTTTGGATACAAAACCGTGATAACTTTCAATTTGTTGTCTCATCCCAACGGAAAATAGATGTGAAGTCATGGTCAAGCTTAGTCAATAGTATCGAAGCCGTGCCTATTAGTTATTTGACCGAAGCGGAGGCAAAACAACTTATTGAAGCACCTGTAAAAGATTTCGCATTACAATATGAATCTGCGGCAACAGAGGAAATATTAAGGCTGACTCGCAGGCATCCTGCTTTAATCAAATATCTGTGTAAAGAAATTATTGCGCTAAAAAATACCCAAAATATTGAGCAACGTTTTTTAGCTAATTTACAAGATGTTTTGGTATCTATACCCAAAGTGCTTGAAACTGCAATGGCGGTTCTTTCTACAAATGAAGCGAGGTTTAAAGAGTCAGGACAGCAAGTTTTACGATATATTGCTCAACAAAATAAACCTATTGATTTACAAACATTGAAAATCCAAGCATTTGATGATTTAGAAGAAAATTTAGAATTAGCAGAACAATTAGCAATTTTAGAAAAAACGGAAGACAAATATCAATTTCAAGTGGAATTACTACGGCTTTACTTTGCTCAGCAAAAGAATTAGTTAACTTATTTGACAAGCGTTTTCATTTCTTTTCTGATTTTTTGCCCTAAGTTTTTGGCTAGGCGGCTTTGTGTTGTCCCACGGACGATACGAATGCGTTTATGTGCTGGGCGGGTTGGCTTACTTAATCTAACAACTTGTAGTTTTGCTGTGCCATTCACAATGGTTGAACCAATGACATAAGTGCTACTATTATTACAAGCTTTGGGTTTTGAATTCTTTGCCCACACCGCCATACACTGAGTTCTATACTTTTTCTCTGAAATATTTGAAGTCCAAAGATATTGCTTACATGTTTGAGGGATTTTTTTTCTATTAAGCCTAAACTCATGATATTGATTTTTAAATTCTTTATCTACTTCAGCTTTAGTATTTGATATAAAATTATAGGCTTGGGTATGGGTCATTTTAAATTTTTGATTGCTTGCGCTGTCTTGTACCGCAGGCCACACACCTACAATGCACGCTCTTTTATTATCACTAACATCAATGACTTTTGATAATTTATTTATATTGCAAGAGGTTTGAGTCAAGGTTAAAAATATGAGTATAAACAGCATACTTATTTTTCTTAACTCTCTACATTTAAACATATCAATTTCCTTTTATAAGCTCTAAAGTTTTATTTTTGATTACATATATTTTATCAAATAAATGCTTATTTAAATTATCATGTGTCGCAACAATGACAGTGGTATTTTGTTTCTTTGCATTTCTGATAAGTTGAGAGCTGATTTCTTTTTTTCTTTTTTGATCTAAATGTGCAGTAGGTTCATCTGCGATTAGAATCTTAGGTCTTTTAGCTAACGCACGGGCTATGCCAACAAGTTGTTTTTGCCCTCCTGATAACTGTGATACTTCTCGCGTAACTTCAGCCTTAGATAATCCTAAATAACTACAGTATTTATAGGCTTCTATATGACTTTGTGATTTACTAAAACCACGGGCAATAATAGATAAAGCAACATTTTCTAGGGCTGTCCAGTGCATCATCAATTCTGTGGTCTGAAAAACATAAGCATAATATTGATTGATAAAGCTATCTAATTCCGCACGGGATAATTGAGTAAAATTAGTCTTTTTATCTCCTAAAAATAGCTCACCAGAGTCTGGTTTGTCCAATAAACCAAGCACATTTAATAGTGATGTTTTTCCACTGCCAATTTCGCCTTTAATACAAACACTCGCACCAATAGAAATGCTAAACTCAATATTTTCCAATAATACATTTTGCTTTTGACCTTTCTGGTTAAGGGTCATATTTTGAACAATAATTTGAGGAGGTGAAACTACTGTTGACATAGGCGTAGCTCTTGGGGAATCGTATTTGAAAAATGTAACCATGTTAAAAATATTGCTGTAATAATTGCCAAGAGTAGTGTCACACCACCAATATCGAAAAAAATGAACCAACTAAATTCTGGTGCAATATCTTCAAAGATAGTTGCTAAACCTTCATTGACAATAACACTGAGTACAGCCCCAATTATAGCAGGTACAAGTGTACCAATAATTGCCAGTAACAATAAAAAG
>JAYQWJ020000281.1:0-16621 GCA_035829175.2 Candidatus Albibeggiatoa psychrophila | reverse complement strand
AATCTAGTATAAAATAAAATTATAGTTACTATTAGTAATATAGATAAATACTAAAGCGCACAAAAAAATTACTTAAAGATTTCTTGATATTTTGAAAAATGTTTTGTTGATAACGCGATTCAGATGGCAGCTTAACTGAGAATGTTAATATTGCCCCAGTTGCTTTGTGACTTAATCTGTTCCAATTATTTCTCTCTCTTTGGCCTCATGTACCGTTTGGTGATGAGGCTTTTTTTTGGCTATTGATTAATTATTTTTTCATCTGTTTGAATTGAATAAGAATGTTTTATAATTCGCCCATCTGTCACGAACATATTTGGCATGATATGATGATATTCTAAATGCACGAAATTATCTGAGACAGGACGATTTGATAGAAGTGCATAATTAGTGGGTTTCATTTTCTCGCCACTGCAAATATAAGAATGAGAAAACTTCATCAGCGATGATTTTAATATTTTGCTCAATTCAAGCAGTTATTTTTTAGAAAGTTAATTCACCCCTTTTTTGCGACAAAATAATGCTTTCTGGTCTCCATGTTATGAAATTTGTAAAAGCAACGCATTTTTGTATAATTTAAAACCAATAGCTTGCGATTCTTAAATGGCAAAGATTTGGTTTTTACACCTTTTCCAATATGGCATGTCTAAGACATGAGGGAGGATTATTCCCAAAATTAGGAAAATTATCAGAACAAAAAGCAAAAATTTGTCTATACTTCTAAATAATCTAAAATGCTAAAAGCGTCACTAATATAAATTCATTATATAATGCGGTTAATCGATTTTTTGGATTGAAATTTAAATAGAGTAAAAATAATAGACTATAAAAACCATTTGGATTGTTGGTTAATAAATTCTGATTGAAGCTAGATTCTCATCAATATTTTTAATAATAATTAATAGCTTTTATGAGATAAATTAAGATGTTAAACTGTATTAGTGTAGGATGAAATACCAGTATAAATAAGGCTTAACATTTGCTTGAAAAAAGCGTAGTATTAAGTTTTGCAGTGCAACAAAAACAATGGTGCTTTATGACAAATGTGGGTCTGATTAATGTTTATCTTGAAGGCTTTAGAGCTGCTCATTATGATAAACTAGCGGTGACAGCCTGCCCTTATACTGATAATGCTCAAAAAATAAGTTACTGGCGTAAAGGGCATAATTACGCGACAACTTTGAATAACTCGATTCGTGCTTTACCCTTAATTAGAGCAAACTAGATAATCCTACCAAATCCTGTATACCAATATGGAGCTACGGGATTTTTCATAATTACTGAAATACAAGCATGACAGTATCATTTTCTATACCCAATGAATAATTGACCTATGGCACATTCCAACTCTTCGCCAAAACAATTCCGTACTATATGGATTTCTGATGTACATCTAGGTACACGGGGCTGCAAAGCCGATATATTACTAGACTTTTTGCGTCATAATGACTCCGAATATTTATATCTTGTCGGTGACATGGTTGATGGCTGGCGACTAAAAAAAACATGGTTTTGGACTCAATCTCACAATGATGTGGTACAGAAAATTCTGCGTAAAGCCCGTAAAGGCACTAAAATTAAATATATTCCTGGTAATCATGATGAGTTTTTACGTGATTATTCGCATTTAGGCATTAAGTTTGGTGATATTGAATTGGTTACAGAAGCAGTTCATACCACCGCCGATGGAAGAAAACTCTTAATCTTACATGGCGATGAATTGGATGGTGTTGTTAAATATGCAAAATGGTTAGCAATACTGGGTGATTGGGCTTATAACGTGCTGCTTTCAATCAATCATGTATTTAATATTGCACGCCGAAAAATGGGTTATTCCTACTGGTCACTCTCTGCTTATTTAAAACATAAAGTGAAAAATGCTGTGAATTTTATTAGCTCGTTTGAAAGTAATCTTGCTGAACAAGCCCGTAAAAGAGATTTGGATGGTATTGTTTGCGGTCATGTTCATAAAGCTGAAATTCGTGATATTAATGGGATTTTGTATTGTAATGATGGTGATTGGGTAGAAAGCTGCACTGCATTAGTAGAAGATTGGGCGGGTCAACTTTCGATTATCCATTGGGCAGATGAACAGCAAAAACATTCGGATGTTGTGTTAGACTCTGTAACTGCAACAACGTTTACTCCATCAGCATCCCAACAACACGAAACCTTATGAAAATTCTTATTGTTTCTGACGCATGGTTACCTCAAATAAATGGTGTGGTTCGCACTTTATCTAGCACTAAAACAGTCTTAGAATCGATGGGACATGAAGTCAAAATGATTACCCCTGACTTATTCCGCACTATTCCTTGTCCAACTTATCCTGAAATTCAGCTGGTGATTTCACCTGCGAGTTACAAAATCAAAAAAATAATCGAAAGCTTTCAGCCTGATTCTATTCATATTTCAACTGAAGGGCCTTTAGGTATTTCAACTCGCCGCATTTGTCGCAAACTAAATAAAATCTTTACCACTTCATTTCACACTAAATTTCCTGAATATATTCAAGCTCGTTTTGGCTTACCTATTTCATGGACATATCCTTTACTCCTCTGGTTTCATGATTTATCGCAGCAGGTGATGGTTGCAACAACCAGTATGCGTAATGAGCTAGAAAATAAAGGGTTTAAGAATTTAGCCTATTGGTCGCGTGGTGTTGATACCGAATTATTCCAGCCCTGTGAGCATAATATTTTTGCCGATGAAGAAAAACCTGTTGCAGTTTATGTGGGACGGGTTGCGGTTGAAAAGAATATTGAAGCCTTTTTAAAAATGGAATTTGCAGGCGCAAAATATGTTGTAGGCGATGGTCCTCAATTAGAACAACTGAAGCAAAAATATTCCGATGTGCATTTTGTGGGTCCTAAAAGTGGCGAAGAATTGACCTGCTATTATTCCAGTGCCGATGTTTTTGTGTTTCCAAGTAAAACGGATACATTTGGTTTGGTTTTATTAGAAGCCTTAGCCTCTGGAACACCTGTTGCGGCATATCCTGTACCCGGTCCTATTGATATTATTGGTCATCAATCAGCGGTTGGTTGTTTGGATGAAGATTTGGCAGTGGCTGCACGCAATGCCCTCAAATTGGATGCAAGTTTATGTCGTCAACACGCACTTAAATATTCATGGGAAGTTTGTACTCAACAATTTGTTGATAATCTAATAGCAGTCAACCAACAAGCTAAAGCTAAAATATTGCTTAAGCACAAAAGTTCCCTATTAAAATTAGAAAGCTAGCATTTTTACGCAAAATAATAGGACTACCCATCCTTTAAGAATTGGCAATCCTAAGCACCTATCTAAATAATACTATCCGTTAATTTCACACCTGTTGTTGAATCAAACCAATGCAGTTTTTCATGTAAATTGACCACATCACCAACCACAATTAAGCTTTGTTTTGTAATGCCCGCTGCTGCAACTTTTTCCGCCAACGTTTCTAATGTCCCAACCACAACCACTTGATCAGAAGTTGTTGCTTTTTGCACTAAGGCGGCTGGTTTATGTTTTGGAAGACCGTGCTCAATTAATTTTTCACAAATAATCGGCAAAGTTCGTAAACCCATGTAAATGACTAAAGTTTGATTTTCATGCGCCAACATTGACCAATTCAAATCAACAGAATCATCTTTTAAATGTCCCGTCACAAAAATGCACGATTGAGCATAATCACGATGGGTGAGCGGAATCCCTGCATAAGACGACATTCCCAATGCCGCAGTGATCCCCGGCACAACTTGAAATGGCACGCCTTGTTCCATCAAGGTTTCAATTTCTTCACCACCGCGCCCAAACATAAACGGATCGCCACCTTTTAAACGCAATACCCGCTTGCCTTGTTTCGCTAAATCCGCCAATAATTGGTTAATTTCTTCCTGTGGCACGGAATGATTGTGGGTTTGTTTGCCAACATAAATACGTTCTGCATCACGTCGTACCAAATCCAATACGGCAGATGAAATCAAGCGATCATATAACACCACATCAGCTTGCTGCATCAAACGTAATGCACGAAAGGTCAGTAAATCAGGGTCTCCCGGTCCACCGCCAACCAGATACACTTCACCAAATTTCTGGATATTATCTTTATCCTTCAATAAACGTTCTAACTCTTCATGCGCCTCGTGGGTATGACCAGACAATAACATTTCTGCGATAGAGCCTTGCAGCACGTTTTCCCAAAAACCGCGTCGTTGTTCAAAAGATAAGCTTTTTTTCACTTTATCCCTAAATTGAGCCATAAATTCAGCCAATCGCCCATAAGCAGAAGGAATCACACTTTCTAATTTCGCGCGTAACAAACGTGCTAGCACAGGAGACGCGCCACCTGTAGAGATTGCGATTTGTACAGGATGACGATCAATAATTGATGGCACAATAAAACTACATAATTCAGGCTGATCAACCACATTGACAGGAATATTGTAATCATGCGCCTGTTTGGAAATTTCCGCATTGACTTGTTTGTCATTAGTGGCAGCAATGATAAGACATTTTTGTTGTAAATCCGTTATTTCAAACGACCCTTTTCGATAAGTAAGCTTTTGTTGTTCAAGACATATTTGCAACTTATTACTTAAGTTTGGAGAGACGATATGTACTTTTGCTTGAGCTTGTAATAATAATTCAGCGCGTCGGGTTGCAGTCATACCACCGCCAACAACTAAACAATTTTTATCTCGAATATTGAGGAAAATAGGTAAAAAATCCATAATTGTTCAACGTTTTAGTTTATTGTTTTAGAGAAAATAGTGTTTTTGTGCGTTGCATCATACACTTGCGTAATTTGCTAAATTAGTATATAAGAATAAAATGGTTTTCTAAAGTTATATTTAGTAACCAAAATATTTAAACCGCTATTGTAAATTTACAAAAGGAGAATGTCATGGCTGATTTTGATCAAGAGTTAGATGCTTCAGGTTTAAACTGTCCCTTACCTATTTTACGTGCCAAGAAAACTTTAACGGCAATGGAATCTGGTAAGATTTTACGCATTATTGCGACAGACCCCGGTTCTGTGAAAGATTTTGAAGCATTTGCTAAACAAACAGGCAATGAATTACTTGCTTCTGGTGAAGAAGGTGGTAAATACACGTTCTTAATCAAGAAATCTTAACCTCAGTCCACTCAGGAGGACCTCCCGATGGAACAGAAAAAACTTGCGATTATTGCCACTAAGGGTACGTTAGATTGGGCTTATCCGCCATTTATCTTAGCGTCAACTGCGGCTGCATTAGGTTACGAAGTTCAAATTTTCTTTACGTTTTACGGTTTACAATTATTGCGTAGAGATTTGAATTTAAAGGTTAGTTCTTTGGGCAACCCCGCAATGCCTATGCCTATGCCAGTCCCTGTTCTGATGCAAGCCTTACCCGGTATGCAGAGTTTCATGACTACCATGATGAAAAAGAAAATGAAATCAAAAGGTGTGGCTAGTCTTGAAGAATTGCGTGAATTATGTGTTGAAGCTGAAGTAAAAATGATTGCCTGCCAAATGACAGTCGATTTATTTGAGTTTGATACTAAAGATTTTGTAAGTGATGTTGAGTACGCAGGTGCAGCAGTATTTTTTGAATTTGCGGGTGATGCAGATATTTGTTTATATATCTAATTTCGCCATTTTAGTGGGTATGATGCTCAGTCATTTTGCCCACTGAATTTTTATTTTCAATATTTTTAACAAGCGTTCCCATCCCATTATCTGCTTGGTTTAATTCACTTCTTCAATAAAAGCCCTGTATTCCTTCAAGACTTTACACGCTATTTTTAGTATACTGTTCTAATCGGTATTAAAAGCCAATAAAACCCAATATTATCAAGCCTTTCACCCTGTATATAAGTAGAAAAATGGACGATCTCATTTCAGATGTTTTAACTCCTTTGAATAAACAACAGCGCGAAGCTGTGGCGGCAGAATTAAAGCCGATATTAGTGATTGCAGGGGCTGGCACAGGCAAAACACGGGTTTTAGTGCATCGAATTGCATTTTTAATCGCAACTAATCAAAGCCGTCCACACAATATTTTAGCCGTGACGTTTACCAATAAAGCCGCACGAGAAATGCAGCAACGGATTCAAAAATTAATCAAAGGCTCAATGCAAGGTCTGTGGATGGGTACATTTCATGGCACAGCACATCGTTTATTGCGCACCCATTATCAAGAAGCCAATTTACCGAAAAATTTCCAAATCCTTGATAGCGATGACCAATTGCGAGTAATAAAGCGGCTGGTGCGTAGTACGAAACTTGATGAAAAAGTCTGGATTCCAAAAGAAATTCAACATTTTATCAATCACAGAAAAGAACAAGGTTTACGCGCAAAAGATATTATTGCCGAAGATTCTGAAACGTGGCTTAAGCAAATGATACAGATTTATGTTGCTTATGAAGCGGATTGTCAGCGCATGGGTGTAGTTGATTTTGCAGAATTATTACTGCGTAGTTATGAATTATTCCGCGACAATGAAAACCTATTATTTCAATATCAACAACGATTTCAACATATTTTAGTTGATGAATTTCAAGATACAAATACGATTCAATACGCATGGTTGCAACTGCTCGCGGGTACAAAATCCCTATTATTTGTCGTTGGTGATGATGACCAATCTATTTATGGCTGGCGTGGTGCAAAAATCGAACATATTCAAAAGTTTGCTGACAATTATATTGATACGGAAACCATTCGTTTAGAGCAAAATTATCGCTCAACGGGTACGATATTGGCGGCGGCGAATGCACTGATCGATCATAATCCTGCGCGTTTAGGTAAAAATTTATGGACGGATGGCGAGGCGGGTGAACCCATTTATATTTACACCGCTTATAATGAAATCGATGAGGCAGAATTTGCTGCAACCCAAATCCAGCAATGGCAAGGTTGTTTAAAAGAAATTGCGATTTTATATCGAACTTCCGCCCAATCGCGCGTATTTGAAGAAGCCATGCTTAAAAAATCCATCCCATATAGAATTTATGGGGGTTTACGATTTTATGAACGTGCTGAAATTAAAGATGTTCTTGCCTATTTGCGTTTGATTTTGCACAAAAATGATGACAGCGCATTTGAACGAATTATTAATACACCAAAACGTGGTATTGGCGATAAAACCGTGGAAATGGTGCGTGGATTTGCTCGTCAGCAAGGTATTTCCTTGTGGGAAGCGGCACATGAATTGATTAAACAAGGGCAGCTCAATAATCGTGCGACCAAGTCATTAACTGTATTTTTAGAGCTAATTTTAGATTTAGAACACACAATTCAAGAATTTAAATTAAATGAACAAGTTTTGTATATTAATGAACACAGTGGCTTAATCGAAAGCTACAAAAAAGCAGCTAAAGAAGAAGCGCAACGTCGGATTGAAAATTTAGAAGAATTGGTCACGGCTGCCAAAGAGTTTGAATCATCAGCAAAAGATGAAATTGACCCTTTATCAACCTTTTTAGCCCATGCCACATTGGAATCTGGTGATATGCAGGCCAGTGATTATGAAGATTGTGTGCAAATGATGACTTTACATTTAGCCAAAGGCTTGGAATTTGAACAGGTTTTTTTATGTGGTTTGGAAGAAGGTTTATTTCCGCATGAAAATACGATTAAAGAAGATAAATTAGATGAAGAACGGCGTTTATGCTATGTCGGCGTGACGCGGGCAAAACAAGAATTGTACTTGTGTCATAGTGAAACTCGAATGATGCGCGGTTTACGTGATTTTACTCGACCTTCGCGTTTTATTCGTGAAATTCCAGCGGGTTTGACTCAAGAAATACGCATGAAAAGCATTAAAAATCAACTGGAAACCAAGCATTTTGAAATGGGCAATCGAGTGAAACATCCTAGTTTTGGTAACGGTTTGGTAGTTGAGGTTGAAGGAAATGGTGATTTTGCGCGTATTTTAGTGAATTTTGAAAAAGAAGGCGCAAAGTGGTTGATGATGTCTCTTTCTGGGTTAGAATTGAATTAAAGATTTGAAAAACTTCATGTTCATTTTCAAAGTAATTTTTAGTTCTTATCAAAAAAATATAGCGATAATTTAAAAATTGAATGTGGATTTATTCTATATTTAGGATTACAAAAGGTGCTGTTATGCAAACAAAGTTAATTTATTTTACTAAAGGTCTAATAATTTCATTTATGTGCTTATTTTTATTACAAGCTTGTGGCGGGATTCCTGATAAAAATCAATTGCTAGAACAGGCTCGTACAACCTATGCAAAAGCAGAAGCCATGCCCTCAGCCGCACAGCAAAAATATACATTAGCTGAGGCAAAAATCGCGCTTAAACAAGCAGAAGAATCACAAAATGAACGTGATATACAAGAATTTGCGCTTATTGCTATCGAAAAATCAAAATTAGCAATGAACAGTGTTGAACAAGAATCGCAATTAGGATTGTTATCTAAGCCAAAACCACGGAAATTTATCGCGCCACCTTCTGTTCCAATGCAATCTTATAAAATAAATAATGGGGTTGCCTTTATTTTACCTAGTACACCATTATTTGATGAAAATCAGCAAAAACTAGAAGATTTAGCGTCGATTCAACAAATTGCCCAGTTTTTACAAAAATACCCAAAACAACAAGCGCTCATTGAAGGACATACGGCAGTGCGTGGTGATCGTGATTTCAATGATGGTTTGTCTTATCGTCAAGCGAATGCGGTACGTTTTGCTTTAATGCGTCAAGATATTGCCTCAAACCGTATCATTGTCAAAGGCTTGGGTTCTAGTCAACCGATTACAAGTGGACGTTCAAAAAATCCTCGAGTTCAAGTGACAGTTTCAAATGCTATAGGTCTTGCGGCTAACTAGTTGTATCAAATTGCTGGAAATTGCTGGTGTGGATTATAGAACTGATTTGACATCTTTAAGAAGATATTAAAGTATAATTAACGGCATTAGGGAATGCTAAAATAACAAAGGTAAGAAGTAAATGTCATATACAAGCAGCTTGAATGACAGAGAATGGGCAATAGTAGAACCATTTTTATTTTTAGCCTATTTTTCAATCCTTTAAAATGTTTTGTCTGGTTCAGAGTATAAATATACAAAAAACGCGATACCTCGTTATTATCTAACTAAAATATCGCGTTGGTTACTAATCAATTATTAAATCCAAATAGTCTTTTTAGACTTAAAACTGTTATCTCATGATAGAAACAGGTACAAATAAAACGTGACCATCAGGTTGAATAATTTCTAAAACATGGTCAGCACTTTCTAAAGCAACTTCTTTTGCACCTAAATACTCTTCACAATCACTTTCACACGCTAATGCCCAAACACGACCTACAATTGAACCTTGTGTTGGTAAAGCTACACCTAGGCTTTCTTGCTCACCTTCAGTACCGCAAAACATAACGCTCGCAATATCATCATCTAAAGTTGAATTAGAGAAACTGCCGCTGACTGTATCAGATAATGTTTCTGTCGCACTTGTTTCGCTGCCAGCAACTAAAACTGCTGAAACTGTACCCGCTGAAGCAGACCAATTTGCACCTTCTACACTCGCACCTTCAATACCACCTGTAATAGCGATACCACCAACGTTTACACCATTTAATACATAGTTCGCACCATCCCAATCAAAGCTACCTAACATGTTAGTGCTTTCTGGGCAAGTTAAAGTAACCGGGATTGTCTCAACAATATTATTACTTTGAGTGCCGCTGTCTGTTTCGGCGTTATTTATTTCGCCATTATCCGCTGTTTCGCCGTTATCGTCTGCACTGCTAGAGGTAATAGGATTATCACAATCAGGACCTGTAATTACACTCGCGCCATAACCTGTAGCTGCTTTAACCATTACGCCCAAATCTGTTGCAGCATAAGCTTGATCTAAAGTGAATGAGAAAGTACCACCTGATGAATTCCATTTAATACCATAGAATGAAGGACCACCCATATTTTCTATACTATGGTCGATTTGAACGCCATCATGAGAAGGACTTGCGCTCACAACTGTGCAACTTTCAGCCAAACCCAATACCCAATGGCTTAAGTCATAGCCTTCCACTTTGGATATATTATAAGTCCATGTCATACCGTTTTGACTAACGAGTTGAATATCGTAGCTGGTATCTTTTCTAACCTTGCCATCTGTTAATGGTGCATTCACAAAATCAGCAGCAAATGCCGATGAGCTGATTAAGCCGCCTAATAATATTGTAGAAATTAAATGTCTGAGTTTCATAGCAATCCCCTGCCGGAACAAATGTTATTGATTAAGATAAGTTTAATTTTTTGTATTTTTTAAGCTACCCAACTTAATTGTGGGGTAAATAAGCACTTATATCAAGATATATTTGGGGTCTTTTGTATAAAAAAATGTATAAACGGTCGTTATAAAATTTAATAGTGAAACAAGTTTGTTTTTTCTTGAAATTCAATAATCTAAAATAAAAGCAATCTCTATTACCCAAGCTGAAATCCACTGTATAAAGGCTTATATCAAACTGTTTCAATTATTTTACTAAAATGGTTTATTACTCGTGGTCAATGAACAATAATTTTTAGACACCCACCTAAAACTTCAACTGATAATTAATTTTTCCCTGCGTAGAAAATATGCAAGATAAATACCCTGAAAACAACCATCTATCAGAAAAACAAACCACTAGTAAATATAGGATTATTCAATGGTTTCCAAACCAGCATTATCCTTTTTCGCCAAATATTAAATAACTTTGCTCATTGGCAGAAAAAACAAACAAAACCTCATTCCATCATTCTATTGACAATCAACAAGCCCAATCAAAATAGTGTAAAATAGGTCATTTTTTAAAATTACCAGAGCAGATTATCATGCGTATCTTTCAAGAAGCCCTCACATTTGATGATGTGTTGCTACTTCCCGCTTATTCCGAGGTTTTACCTAAACAAGTAGACTTGCGCACCAAACTAAGCCGTAATATTACGCTAAATATTCCGATTATCTCAGCAGCAATGGATACTGTAACCGAAGCCCGTTTAGCGATTTCTATTGCTCAAGAAGGCGGTATGGGTATTATTCATAAAAATATGTCTATAGAAGAACAGGCGCGACAAGTACATACAGTCAAAAAATTTGAAAGCGGTATTATTAATGATCCCTTCACGGTTTCACCTGATACAACGATTAGCAGAGTACTTGAACTCACTCAAGCGCATAAGATTTCGGGTGTGCCTGTGGTCAATAATAAGGATGATTTAGTTGGGATTGTGACCAGTCGAGATTTAAGATTTGAAACCCATTACGCCGATCCTGTTTCAACTATCATGACACCTAAAGAACGCCTAGTGACCGTGCGTGAAAATGCGGAAAAAGAAGAAATTCTCGAATTATTGCATACATATAGAATTGAAAAGATTTTAGTCGTAAATGATGACTTTAAATTACGCGGTATGATTACGGTCAAAGATATTCAAAAAGCCACAGAAAAACCTCACGCTTGTAAAGATGAAAGACAACGTTTGCGAGTGGGAGCAGCCGTAGGCACAGGTGATGATACTGAAGCAAGAATTGAAGCCTTAGTGCATGAGGAAGTAGATGTGATTATCGTTGATACGGCACATGGACACTCAAAAGGTGTGATTGACCGTGTACGCTGGGTTAAAAATAATTTCCCTAATGTTGATGTGATTGGTGGCAATATCGCAACTGCTGATGCGGCTAAGGCATTGCTTGATGCGGGTGCAGATGGCGTTAAAGTAGGGATTGGTCCGGGTTCAATTTGTACAACTCGGATTGTTGCAGGAGTTGGTGTACCACAAATCACAGCTATTGCTAATGTGGCAAAAGTATTAGTAGGCACAGGTGTACCCCTTATTGCTGATGGCGGTGTGCGTTTTTCTGGGGATATTTCTAAAGCGATTGTTGCAGGAGCATCATCTGTGATGATTGGTGGTTTACTTGCTGGGACTGAAGAAGCTCCCGGTGCGGTAGAATTATATCAAGGTCGTTCTTATAAAACCTATCGTGGCATGGGTTCATTAGGCGCGATGGCTCAAGCACATGGCTCAAAAGATCGATATTTCCAAGACGAACACGATGTAGAAAAACTTGTACCCGAAGGGATTGAAGGACGAGTGCCGTATAAAGGGACATTATTAAGCGTGATTCACCAACTGTTGGGTGGTTTACGTGCCAGTATGGGTTATACAGGTTCAGCCGATATTGAAACCATGCGTACACAACCACAGTTCGTGCGTATCACCTCAGCAGGTGTGCGTGAAAGCCATGTGCATGATGTCTCTATCACTAAAGAAGCCCCCAATTATCGTACTGAAACTTCTTAATTATTTTGATGGCGTGTTCCAAGTTGCACTGCTTGACACGCTATTGCCACTTTTATACAAAGACATCTGATATAACATTAAAGTTCGGCTCAGTTATAACCGAGTTTTTTTTATCTTGAACTTGATACACCGTCACAGGTTTTTTTTTGCCACGTAAATTCACTTTACCCACATATTGAGTTTGATAATCGTCGTCTAAATATTTCAAAGTCGTTTCACCGATTAAAATGCGGCATGGATTAGATATATCCCACTCTTTATTAAAACCTTCCAAACGTGCCGCCGTATTAACTGTATCACCCAACACCGTATATTCCTGACGTTTTGAACTGCCCAAACTCCCAACAACCAAAGGACCTGTATAAATCCCTACTCTGACACTGACCTCTGGTAAATTATATTGTTTCCACTGCGCACTCAATTCGATAATTTCTTGCCGCATGGCTAACGCACATTTCACCGCATTCACCGCATCGCGTTCAATCACTTTTTCATCACAATCTACAATCGGCATTCCGAAAGTCGCCATAATTGCATCACCAATAAATTTATTCACTTGTCCTTGATGTTTTTCAACAATATGTACCATCGCATCCATATATTCATTCAACCAATCCATTAATTGATCAGGCTCCATTGATTCTGATATCGCAGTAAAGCCTTTAATATCAGTGAATAATACGGTTGCGGTCGCACGCTTTGGGCGTAAACGACCTTGATGTAAATATTGGTCACGCGATTGCCAAATAACTTCAGCCACATCTTTCGACACATGACTACGAAATAAATTCATCAAAATTTTACGCTCATCACTTTGCTGATAAGAACGATAAGCCACAGTTAAAATCATCGAAACAACCCAACCTAATGCAGGCGGTGCAAACAATAGCCACCATCCCAACATAAAACTGCTATACACAATCAGCATTAACACAAGCAAACCACCAAACATAATCGCCACATAATCAACTGCGGTTTGAGCCACAAATAAACATGCCATGACACCCAAAATAACCCATAACCAAATCCACAAGGTTTCCTGAGATTCTGTCCAACTATGTAACGCATCATCTTTGCCACGCGCAATATTGACCAATTGACTGGCTGTATAAGCATGAATCGATGCTCCCGTAATCCGTTGATTATCAATCGGAGTATAGAAAAAATCAGGGGTGGCTTCGGCGCGAGTACCGAGAATAACAATTTTATCTTGCAATAAACGCGGGTCAAAATTCCCTGTTAATAGCTGAGTAAAAGTTAAATTATTAAATTCATGCGGGGCATTTGGATACGCCATTAAGAACTGATAGCCTGCTGAATCAATATCGACATAGCCCCCAAAATTTTCCGTCAATGCTCTTGGCAATACGCCTTTTCCTAGATAACCATCGCTGCTATCAGTACGTCCTTGCAAATAAACGCCTTCTTTTTCTAAATATTTCAGCGCAAGACGTAAACTAAACGACCACACCGTTTTGCCATTTTCTTCAGTCATAAAAAATAATCCGCGCCGAATTGTACCGCCTTGGTCAACGATTAAATCATTGAAGCCCACCTGATGTTCAGTGGACAAACAGCTTGAGGGGTCAACGCGAATTCCGTAAGCATCAGCTATTTTTTCAATCCCAATAATTTGCTTATTTTGTTTGAAAATCTGGCACAAACGCTCATACGCAGGTTGTTTATTGATTGGCACGGGCAAATCACGATATAAATCTAAACCAATCACGCGCGGTTGATTCGCTAATAAGATTTCAAAAGCTTGGACTAAATTTGCATCGGTCAATGGCCAGCCAAAGCGTCTTTGATCTTCATCTGTCATCCATACCATCGTAATGCGGTTATCTAATTCATTTGTTTGAGCACGTTGGGTTAACATCCAATCATAAGTAACCAAATCTAAATTTTCTAACTTGCCATAACTATGCAAACTAAAAATAGCAAAGAATACAATATGCGCTAATATCAGACCGACTATAAGAGGGTAGTGCCGCCAATATAAAACTCTTTTTAAGATGTAACGCAAGGTTTTACGTTGAGTAATCATTACATCCTCACTTTATTTTGTTTATGGTTTATTTAAAAATTGACTACGCTGTGACGGAGGTCTCTTACCTGTCATTTTTAAGTCACATCTTCAGCAATCATCGCTACCTAAATGTAAGAGAAGTCACGGGGCTTTAAGTCTTTAATATCCCTTAGCGCAAAATATGTTCCAGTGAGAGAATAATAGATGAGATTAATAATGTTTTGAAAAATAGATTTAGGGTTAACTGTTTGTTTTTGAATTTTATTTTTAAACAGAATCAAAGCATATTATCAAGCAGAAAAACTAAATTAAGACATCTGAAAATAAGAAATTGGTTTTATGAATGCCAGATAATTTTAGATAATTGACACTTTTCAATAATCGTCATTTTGCCGAAGTGTGAATTTTGACCTTTTTTGATTTAAACAAAGCTATTTTACTTAGCACAAAGGCTATAATGACTATGTTATAGTGCTATAAAAAAAATAGAGTTCTAAGTCTCATGATGTCATCTCATTCAAAAAAAATTCAACATCAAGGTTTTGCATTATGTTCAGCTGTGCTTGATGAAGAAACCATTACTCAATTAACTCAACAATTACAGACAGAAGAAAACATCCATGCCCTTCGTGATGTGTTTAACAAATACCCAGTCGTTAAACAACTCGTACAATCAAAACCTATTCAGCAATTAGTGCAATCGATACTTGGCAAAAATGCGTTTCCTGTTAAAGCCCTCTATTTTAATAAAACCTTGGGACATAACTGGAATGTGGCATGGCACCAAGATTTAAATATTACGGTTAAGCAACAAATTTACATGAATGGTTTTCATCGCTGGTCGACCAAACAAGGTATTTTTCATGTGCAGCCGCCTGTTTCATTGTTAGAAAATATGCTGACCTTAAGAATTCATCTTGATGATGCTGGTGCTGATAATGGCGCGTTACGAGTTATTTCGGGTTCACATAAACATGGTAAAATTCCCAAAGATGAGTTAAATCACAAGATAGAGGATGATGCAATTGTAGTTTGTGAAGCGCAAGCAGGTGATGTATTACTGCTGCGCCCTTTGTTACTACATGCGTCACATAAAAATCTATCACTTAATCAACGACGTGTTATTCACATAGAATTTGCAGCCCAAGCATTACCTGAACCTTTGCAATGGTATGAGACCATCCATTAATAAATTATCAGCTGCATAAAGGAGAAGTATAAATGGAAAGACAGGAAGCCATGACTTTAATGATCAAGCTATTAAAGTTGATGCTTAAAGAAGGGGGATCGGATTTATTTATTACCGCAGGTTTTCCTCCTGCAATGAAGGCAAAAGGCAAAATGGTGCCTATGATGAAACAGCCTTTATCTTCTGAAGATTCTAAATCACTGACTCAGTGTATTATGAATGATAAACAGCTTAAGGCATTTGAAGAAACCAAAGAATGTAATTTTGCGATTAGCCCACCGGGTATCAGCCGCTTCCGTGTCAACGCATTTGTACAACAAGGATGTCAAGGCGTTATTATTCGAGCCATTGCGGCAGAAGTCCCCGATTTTGACAAGCTGGGTTTGCCTGTCGTACTTAAAGATATAATTGCTGCTAAAAATGGTTTAATCGTGATGGTTGGCGGTACAGGTTCAGGTAAATCAACCACCATGGCTGCCATGATTGACTATCGTAATCGTGAAAGTTATGGTCATATCATTACTATTGAAGACCCGATTGAATATGTTCATCCACATAAAAACTGTGTAATTACCCAGCGTGAAGTGGGTGTTGATACCGATACTTGGGAATCCGCGTTGCATAATACCTTGCGTCAAGCACCTGATGTGATTCTATTGGGTGAGATTCGAGATGCAGAAATCATGAATTTCGGTTTAGAATTCGCCCAAACAGGGCATTTAGCGATGGCAACTTTGCATGCGAATAATGCTAACCAAGCAATTGACCGTATTTTAGGTTTCTTCTCGACTGAAAAACAAAAGAAATTAATGCAAGATATTGGACTAAACTTACGCGCGGTTATTTCACAACGTTTGGTAAGAACCCCGTCTGGTGGACGTTGTGCAGTAATTGAGATTTTGATTAATTCTCCTTTGATTGCAGAGATGATTGCAGCGGGTGATATTGGCGGGATTAAACCGATTATTGCAAAATCCAGAGAATTAGGTATGCAGACCTTTGACCAAGCTTTATTTGATTTGCATGAAGAAGGGAAAATTGAATTAGAAGAAGCCTTGAGCAATTCGGACTCTGCGAACGAATTACGCTTAAAAGTGAAATTGGAAAGTAAACGCG
>JAYQWJ020000280.1:0-5574 GCA_035829175.2 Candidatus Albibeggiatoa psychrophila | reverse complement strand
TGACTAAGAATTGGAGAATGTAATTTTGATAAAAAAAGGAGGGAAAACTTCTAAAATCATCCAACACAAGGCGACCATAGCCACCTTGCACCGAATAAAAACAACTTAACGTTTTGAGTATTGAGGACGTTTACGTGCTTTATGTAAGCCCACTTTCTTACGCTCAACCTCGCGTGAATCACGAGTGACGAAACCTGCTTTACGTAAAGGAGAACGCAAACTTTCATCATATTCAATTAACGCACGAGTTAAACCATGACGAATTGCACCTGCTTGACCTGTTGTACCACCACCTTCGACAGTCACATACACATCAAACCGATCGTGCATATCAGAAACATCTAAAGGTTGACGAACAATCATACGCGCTGTTTTACGACCGAAGTAGTCTTCTAAGGTTTTGCCGTTTACAGTGATTTTTCCACCACCGGGGCGAACAAACACCCGTGCGCTAGAGCTTTTGCGTCTACCTGTACCGTAAAATTGTTCCATCTTTTGTTAACCTGCTTATAATGCCAAAGTAATTGGTTGTTGTGCCGTATGCTCATGCTCAGGACCTGCAACCACTCTTAATTTACGTAACATGGCACGTCCTAAAGGACCTTTAGGTAACATACCTTTTACTGCTTTTTCAAGAATACGCTCAGGATGCAAAGCTCTCATTTTATCTAAAGATATACTTTTAATTCCACCGGGGTAGCCTGTATGGTGGTAGTACATTTTATCTGTTTCTTTACGTCCTGTGACTCTTATTTTTTCTGCATTTACAATTATAATATAATCGCCTGTGTCAACGTGTGGTGTATATTCTGGCTTATGTTTTCCGCGCAAACGACGTGCTACTTCTGTCGCTAAACGACCTAGAACCAAATTTTCTGCGTCAATCACAAACCAGTCACGCTTCACTTCAGCTGGCTTCGCGCTAAAGGTTTTCATTTAGGGCTGCTCCACAAACTCAACGGTTTTAATAAAAGCTGACAAATGTAAAATTTTACGCCACTAATGTCAAGTCTTTTTTGTCTTAAGTAAGTGAAAAAAATCTAATTTTAGGCTTTATTGATTGTTCTCAACATCAAACTGGATTTTTAAGCGGTATCAATCCTGCTCCATCAAAAAATGCAAGTCTTTTTCTAGCTAATATCCCTATAAATTCACATAAAAAGGTCAGTTTTGTTTAATTTTAGACAGCGGTTTGTTTCAACAAATAAAAATCTAAAGTAATTAAATTGTCTACTGTTATTATTTATAGTAGTATAGCCATTAAATAAATTTGACTAACATTATCAACGTCAAAGCAGAGATTCTTCATATAATGGTATAGGTTTTTCAAATAAGTGCTTGTTATATATGAATTCAACATAAGTTTACGCTAATGAACCGCATACGCAGAAAACCTTCTAATTATCGTCCACGCCGTCCAATAAGAACGAGAAGACGACCATCGGGCCCGCCTAGAATATTACCGCGCCCTGTTAAAGCCGCCCCACGTTCTCGATTTCGCTGGCGGTGGCTATTGCTGATATTGCTAGTTGCACCTGCATTTAGTTATCTCAGTTGGCTTGATATTAAGATTCGAGAACAATTTGAAGGCAAACGTTGGGCATTACCTGCACGGGTTTATGCTCGCCCATTAGAACTGTTTGCTGATAGACCGCTGACCCAAGAAATGTTGCATTCTGAGTTAAAAGCGGTTGGTTATAAGAAAGCGTCCCAACTTGATGCACCGGGAACGTATAAAAAACGTGGCTCAGATTATTATGTCCATACACGAAAATTCCAATTTTGGGATGCGATAGAGCCTTCACGTCGTCTAAAAATCAGGATTGGCAATAACAAAATTTCATCTATTCAAAATATTGATTCAGGCAAAGCTTATGCTTTAACACGCTTAGAACCGCGTATGATTGGTAAAATTTATCCCGCCCACAATGAAGACCGTATTTTAGTGCAATTGAAAGATGTGCCACAGAGTTTAATTAATGCATTGATTGCAACGGAAGATAGACAATTTTATGAGCATAATGGGATTAGTTTTCGCGGTATTGTGCGTGCCATGTTGGCCAATGTAAAAACGGGTCATTTTAATCAAGGCGGCAGTACCATTACCCAACAGTTGATTAAAAACTTTTACTTATCTTCAGAACGAACCTTAACCCGTAAACTTAACGAAGCGGTGATGGCGTTATTGGTTGAATGGCATTACAGCAAAGAAGAAATTTTGGAAGCCTATTTAAATGAGATTTATTTAGGGCAAGATGGCGATCGGGCGATTCATGGTTTTGGTATGGCTTCATGGTTTTATTTTGATCGTCCATTGGATGAGTTAAAATTATCGGAAGCCTCTCTATTGGTTGGCTTAGCGAAAGGTGCAACACAATTTAATCCAAGACGTTATTCAGAACGCGCATTGGCACGACGTAATTTAGTGCTTGCGATGATGCACAATCAAGACAAAATCAGCTTAGAACAGGCAAACCTTGCTAAAGCTGAACCTTTGAATGTGGCGAAAGTAATACGTGATAGAGTCTCGCCATACCCCGGTTTTTTAACCCTTGTGCGTCATCAATTACATCAGGATTATCGTGAAGAAGATTTGCGTTCTGAAGGTCTACAAATCTTTACCACTTTAGACCCGATTATGCAGCATCAATCTGAAAAAGCCATGGAGCGTGGCATTCGGCAGCTTGAACGTGAGAACAGAAAAATCAAGAAGTTGCAAGGTGCTATGGTTGTGACTAACAGTGGTAACGGCGAAATTATGGCAATGGCAAATGGGCGTAATTCAAAATTTGCAGGTTTTAATCGTCCCTTGAATGCAGTGCGTCAAATTGGTTCACTGGCTAAAGTCGCAATCTATTTAGCAGCTTTGAAAAATGACAATAAATATACACTGAACACTTTGATTGATGACAGCCCTTATGAATGGACAGATCATCGAACAGGTGAAGTATGGAAACCGAAAAACTATGATCATCGTTCACATGGAAAAGTGAGTTTACATAAAGCCTTAGCCAATTCATATAACTTGGCAACAGTGCGTTTAGGTATGGATATTGGGTTGCGTAAAATTAAGAAAACAATGAGGGAGATGGGAGTTGATAAGGAGTTTAAGATTTATCCTTCGACTTTGCTAGGTAGTATATCCATGTCTCCGCTTGAAGTTGCGCAAATGTATCAAACCTTAGCCAGTGGTGGCTTTAGTGTGCCATTACGCTCGATTCGAGATGTATTAAATCATCGTGGTGAACCATTGCAACGTTATGCAATTTCGGTTGAACAACGCTTTGAGCCTAAACATATATTTTTACTCAATTATGCGTTACAGCAAGCAGTACAACGTGGTACGGGTAGAAAAGTATTTAGCTCATTAAAAACCAAACGGGTTATCGCAGGTAAAACGGGTACGAGTAATGATTTGCGTGATAGTTGGTTTGCAGGGTTTGATAGTCAATATCTTGCCGTCACATGGCTGGGTCGTGATGATAACCGTTCAATTCATTTAAGTGGTGGTTCTGGTGCAATGGTGGTTTGGGGTCAATTGATTAAGATGTTAGACCGTCAATCACCCAATCCAATTACACCTTCACAAATTCATTGGCGTTGGGTTGATTACAATTCAGGTCGTTCTAGCACCAAAGGTCGAAACGGTGCGGTGTTAATGCCTTTTATTAAAGGTTCGGGACGTAATCGCTTGGCGGTCAGTTCGCTTAAGTAACTTGATATAATGGGTTGGTTTTAAGGTGTTAGGATTGGCAGACCTTGGTTTTAAAAGTAATTGATATTTAAAACATTACAGGACCGCCAGTCCTTCAGATCATCCTTTCAAATTTAAGCAGATTATTTATTGTTTAAGCAAGACTTAATCGCTTGAATAAATTGCGTATTCTCTGCTTCTGTACCAATACTAACCCGAATATATTGAGGCATTTGATAAGCAGTCACAGGTCGTACAATCACCCCTTTATGCAATAAAGCATTATAGATTTCATCACCTTGACCCACGTCAACCGCAATAAAATTGCCCACGGAAGGAATATAACTTAATCCCATGCTGTTAAACGCCCCAACCAACTGCCGCATTCCTGCCTGATTTAATTTGATACTATCTTGAATATACTGAGTATCTTGCAAAGCCGCCGTTGCTGCAACCAAAGCAAATTGATTGACGTTAAATGGCTGGCGCACTCGATTTAATAGATTCGTCACCTTCGGATGAGAAAGTGCATAACCCACGCGCAAACTCGCCAAACCATAGGCTTTAGAAAAAGTACGAGTCACGATTAAATTAGGAAATTCGCTAAGCCATTGGCTGGCATCGGGATAATCCGCTTCTGCCACATATTCAATATAAGCCTCATCCACAACAACGATTTTATCCTCAGGAACAGCTTGTAAAAAGGCTTTAAGTTCTGCTTGCTTAACCCAAGTGCCCGTTGGATTATTTGGATTAGCAATAAAAATAACCCGCGTTTCAGGTGTCAACGCCGCCTGCATTGCAGTCAAATCATGCCCCCAATTTTTAGCAGCTACCGCATTATGTTTTGCCCCAATGGCTTGTGTCACCAATGGATAAACCGCAAACGCATGTTGTGAATACATTGCAGCCAATTCAGGGCTTAGAAATACTCGCGCAATCAATTCCAGCACGTCATTTGAACCATTGCCCAAGGTAATGCAATCCATATCAACTTGATGTTTGGCTGCTAAGGCTTGTTTTAAAATAAATCCATTACCATCGGGATAACGTGCTAATTCGGGTAAAATATGTTGAATCGCTTGTTTTACCTGAGCACTAATGCCTAAAGGATTTTCATTAGACGCTAATTTCACCGCATTTTGAATACCGTATTCACGTTCCAATTCTTCAATGGGTTTTCCGGGTTGATAGGGCTTAAGACCTTGTACACCTTGTTGGGCTAATTGGAAAACATCGCAACTCATATCATTTGCTCTTGGTTAATCAAATCGAGCTGGATTTTAGCATTAATTATAGGTTTGCTCTAAATTTGTAAGCGAAAATCTCGTCACAGAATTAAAGTGCTGTTAAGCACAAAACTCTTCATTTCCCACACTCATTTTTAAATATTTCAGATTCTAATCGTTATGTGAAACAATTGAAAATTAACAATATTTTAACTCGTTATGATTTTTTTAATATTTACGGTATGATGTCTGTCGCTTTAATATCATTTGAGAGAGATAACATGCAGAATGTAGACGGCTTAGATAAGGGTTTAAGGGTTGTTATTGGTAGCATTTTAGTGATGAGTGCCACCATTTTATATATTTTGTATCCTGAAGATTGGGCTAAATTAGGGGTGTTTGCTTATATTTTTGCTATTGGCGGCGCTATCGCAATGATAACGGGTTATGCTGGTTTTTGTCCTTTTTATCTCCCATTTGGCATTTCCTCCTCTCATTTCAATCAGAAACTGGCTCAACAATCACAGAATGATGAAAATTCATAATTATTAGTCGTTTATGAAGCACGCGCGATGAGTTAACAAATGAATATGTGACGCTTGTCGTGCTCTCAATTATTTAAATAAGCTATTAGCCGTGACTAAAAATCTA
>JAYQWJ020000279.1:0-4888 GCA_035829175.2 Candidatus Albibeggiatoa psychrophila | reverse complement strand
CGACTATTTTCGGTAGCTCTAGTGGTGCTGGACAAGGCGGTAATATTAGCTTAAACGCATCAGAAACCATTAAAATCACTGGTACAAACTCGCAAGGGGTCGGCAGTCAAATCGGGGTAAATAGTCGTGGTATGGAAGAGGGTGCGGGTGATGGCGGTTCGATTCAATTAGATGCAAATTCTATTTTAATTGCAGACGGTGCGCAAATCGGTTCACTCACAGTGAGTGATGGTGATGGTGGTCAACTCTCTATTAATGCTCAAGATTTAACGATAACTGGCGATGCTGAACGCGCAAATGGCAATTTAATTCCAACAACATTGAATGCTAACGCTGTGTCATCTGGTCAAGGTGGTCGTATTTCCATCAAAACCAACAATTTTAATTTACAGAATGGAGCGCAAATTGCGGCGAGTAACAAAGGCTCAGGCAATGGCGGAACAATCTCTATTCAAGCTCAAAACGTTAATATATCAGGTCTAGGGCAAACGGGTCTTGGCTCAGGAATTATAGCAAACACCGTAGGCACAATTGAAAATGCAGGAAGCGGCGGTCACATTGAAGTCAATGCAGAAAACTTAACAGTAATTGATGGTGGGCAATTAACTTCATCAGTAATTGGTTCAGGCCAAGGTGGCAATGTCAGTATTGAAGTGGCTCAGCAAGCCTTATTTTCTGGTGAAGATGAAGACAATCATGTTAGCGGCGTATTAAGCCTAGCGGATTATGGCTCAACAGGCGATGCTGGCACAATCCGATTTAAAACAACAGGACTTTTATTAGACGACAATGCGCAGTTTAATACTCAAGCACGCGGTACAGGTTTAGGTGGTAACATCACAATTCAAGCTCAGGGCTTAGTGTTACAACGCGATGGACGAGTGACCGCACAAAGCTTGGGTACAGGCGATGCGGGTAGTTTGATTTTAGATATTGGCAATACATTGGTATTGAATCAAGGTGCGGTGCAGACTTCAACCGAAACCGCTGATGGGGGAAATGTTTTCGTTAATGTGGGTAAATATCTTTTTATTCGCAACGGTGAATTAACAACCAGTGTTGGGGCAGAAATAGGCAATGGCGGCAATATTACACTCAATTCACGTTTTACCGTTTTGCACGATAGTTCGATTATTGCCCGTGCTTATGGCGGTGATGGTGGTAATATCGATATTGTGACTCGTAGTTTATATAAAATGTTGCCTAATTTCAGTCCTATTGATGCCTCATCTCGTTTTGGTCTTGATGGTGTTGTCACGATCAGCACTCCAGATGTGGGTTCAGATGAGGGTTTACTGGTTTTGCCTGAAGGTTTTATCAAAGCAGATATTATTCTCGCCAAAGCTTGTGGTGCAGAAACCTCTCAAAGCAGTTTTGTTTTACAAGATAGAATCGGCATCATGCCATTGCAAAGTGATTGGCAGCCAGCGCATTTTTAATCAATGGATAATAATCAATTAATAATGAACCGTTTTATCAAGCTCATGTTAAAAGGATTTAAATGGGGCTTGATAAGCTGTTGTTTATTAACAGGGCTTGGCTTATTGATTATGCTTGTGTGTAATCTTTGGATTAATGAGCAAACTAAAAACCGTTTATATGACGATATTGAACAAGTTCAAGCTAAAAAAGTCGCCTTGGTTTTAGGGGCAAATCGATATGTTGCAGGCGGGCGGATTAATTTATTTTTTCGCTTTAGAATGGAAGCCGCAGCAAAATTATATCACGCCAACAAAATCAAGCATATTTTAGTCAGCGGTGATAATTCGACTCGGGCATACAATGAGCCGATAGAAATGCAAAAGTATTTGATTGATTTAGGCATTCCCATCGAAGATATTACTTTAGATTATGCAGGTTTCCGTACTTTGGATTCAGTGGTGCGTGCCAATAAAGTTTTTCAGCAAGATGATTTTATTATTGTTTCCCAAGCATTTCACAATAGGCGAGCTTTGTTCATTGCAGATTATTATCAAATTCAAGCCATTGGTTTTAACGCACAAGATGTTGCACAGTCGCGTAGTATGAAAGTGCGGATTCGAGAATATTTTGCAAAAGTAAAGGCAGTGCTGGATTTATACGTTTTAGGAACGCCGCCGAAATTTTTAGGAGAATTGGTCGACTTACCCGTTTAAAAATATATCATTAAATCAAAGGAGTACAAAACTTATTCTGCGTGAGCAACATGAGTAAAATAAATCTTGCACTCCCAATCACTAAGGCTTATTCCCAGCTATTAATATCAGCATTAGGACATTTATCGCCACCGTCACGTCCATCTTTACCTAATGAACTCAAGTCATAGTCACCATTTGAACCCGGATATTTATATATAAAGCTATTGTTCCACGAGTCATCAGGAATTTTTTTCTTGCTTAAATAAGGACCATCCCAACGTGTATTATTATCCTCATTGCTTAATAAACCCTCCAAAGAACTCGGATATTTACCCACATCAATACGGTGCTGATCCAAAGATGCGCCTAAGCTACTGATTTGAGAAAAGGTTGCATCACACTTTGCTTTCTCAAAACCCCTAAAAACCTTAGGACCTACCAATGCGCCCAACATAGCAATAATCGCCATTACAATTAATAATTCAATCAAAGTAAAACCAACTGATTTCTTCACCGTCAAACTCCTAAACTAAAAAATAAATACATTATAATACCGAAATTTAGCTTTGAACAAGTATTGGTTTTTATTTGCGATAAGCTATGAAAGCCAAAATCAACATGGAGAATTAGACCGAGATAGCACATAATATAACCGTTACCAATGAATTACATACTCAAAGGAGGAGAATATGTCTCAATGGTTCATGTTAACTTTAGTAGGCAAAGATCAAGCAGGGATCGTCGCGCAAACCACCACCGCGTTATACGAACAAGGCTGTAATTTAGGTGAAGCGTCCATGCTACGTTTAGGCGGCAATTTCACCATGATGCTGATGATTGAATTTCAAGGAACAAGTGAAACATTAGATAAACAATTACAACCACTTGCAGATAAATTACAACTCAAACTGCATTTTGACCCGATCGAAGGCGAATTACATCATCATCAACAATCTGACGTGGTTATCACGGTTCACGGTGCTGACCGAGCGGGCATTGTGTCACAAGTCACCACCAAATTAGCCGACGCTGGTTTAAACATTATTGATTTAGCTAGCGATGTTGGCGGCAATGCAGAAAATCCTTTTTACATCATGCAAATTGAAGGCACTGCAACCCAAGGTTTAGACCGCTTAGAACAAGCCTTGCAAGCATTACAACAATCCGATTTAAAAGTGACGATGACTCCCGTAGACACGATGGTAATGTAAGATGGCGATATTAGAAATTTTGAAGTATCCAGACCCCCGTTTAAAAAATGAATCCGAACCTGTTACTGAATTTAATGGCAAACTGGATGATTTTATTGCTGATTTAGATGAAACCATGAATGCCTCACTCGGCGGTGTCGGTATCGCCGCACCTCAAGTGGGTCATTTTCAACGCATTGTGATTGTTGATGTCTCATCGAAAAAGAAGATAAAACATCACGGCTATATGATATTGGTGAATCCAGAAATTACCGAATGGGATGGGTTTGAAATGGGGCGTGAAGGCTGTATGTCTGTGCCTGATTATACGGGTAATGTCGTTCGAGCCACGAAAATTCATCTTATTGCGCAGAATGCCGCAGGTGAAACCCAAGAATATGACATGGAAGGCTATGAAGCCCGCGCAGTGCAACATGAACTGGATCATTTAGATGGTTTATTATTTATTGACCGTTTAGTTAGTCGCCGCCGTGATTTATTTCAACGCAAAGTCTATCAAAAGAAATCCAAAGAATAGGATCGCAAAATGACTCCAACAACCACTAATTTCCCCGGTTTGCGAATGCGCCGAATGCGTTATGATGATTTTTCTCGACGCTTGATGCGTGAAACAACGTTGACTGCTGATGATTTTATTTATCCTTTATTTATCGTCGAAGGTGAAAAACAGCGTGAACCGATTCAATCCATGCCGGGACAAAGCCGCTTAAGCATTGATGAATTATTAAAAGAAGCAGAACAAATCGCCAAATTAGGCATTCCTGCAATTGCCTTATTTCCTGTTGTGCCTGTTGAAAAAAAATCTTTGGATGCGAAAGAAGCTTACAATCCTGACGGTTTAGCCCAGCGTGCGGTTCGCGCTTTGAAAAAACAATTTCCCGAATTAGGCGTGATTACTGACGTGGCGTTAGACCCGTTTACAACGCATGGTCAAGACGGTTTGATTGATGAAGATGGCTATGTGCTGAATGATGAAACCGTTAAGGTGCTGGTAAAACAAGCCGTTTCTCATGCAGAATCGGGAGCAGATATTGTTGCACCTTCGGACATGATGGACGGTCGAATTCATTGTATTCGCCAAGCGTTGGAAATGGATGCGTTGAAAAACACCCGAATTTTGGCTTATTCCGCAAAATATGCTTCGAGTTTTTATGGTCCTTTTCGGGATGCGGTTGGCTCATCGGCTGCGTTAGGTAAAAGCAATAAACACAGTTATCAAATGGACCCCGCCAATTCAGATGAAGCTTTGCGTGAAGTTGCCTTGGATTTGAAAGAAGGGGCTGATATGGTGATGATTAAACCCGGTATGCCTTACCTTGATATTGTTCGCCGAATCAAAGACCAGTTCGGTGCACCCACTTTTGTGTATCAAGTCAGCGGTGAATATGCGATGTTGAAAGCAGCGGCTCAAAATGGTTGGTTAGATGAAGAGGCGGTGATGTTGGAATCTTTAATTTCTATCAAACGTGCAGGCGCAGATGGAATTTTGACTTATTTTGCCAAACAAGCCGCAGAATGTTTAATCCGTCAGAAAAGTTAAAAATAGATAGGATATAAAAC
>JAYQWJ020000278.1:0-13202 GCA_035829175.2 Candidatus Albibeggiatoa psychrophila | reverse complement strand
AGATTGACGTATTATCTGACTTAAAAACACGGTTATTTTTGACCAGCAAAACAGGGATTTCTTAAGTAAATTTGGGAACAAAAAAACCATCTCTCTCGCTAATTATTGGAAAGAGATGGAAGTTCGTTATTAAGGCAATATTGTAAAAAAGAGTGTTAAGCTGATTTAAGCAACTACTGGCAAAATAAATTTTGCACTCCTGCACTATTATATTTTACAAGATAACCTGTTATAACTTATGGCAATTTGAAATTATTTAATACTTGCGTAATATTCTTTCAATACTGACAACACTTCAGGACGGCTAAATTCTGGTGGCACTTCTTCGTCATTCGACAATAATTCACGTAAGCGCGTACCTGATAACATTAAACGATCTTCTGCTTTATGTGGGCACGTTTTCATTGAAGACATACCGCCACATTCAAAGCACCAGAAAGTCCAGTCTAATTTCAATGGTTTAATCACTAAAGCATCATCAGCGATTTCATCGAAAACATTGTGTGCATCGAAAGGCCCGTAATATTTGCCAACACCCGCATGGTCACGACCTACAATTAAGTGTGAGCAACCATAGTTTTGACGGAATAAAGCGTGTAATAAAGCTTCACGAGGGCCTGCATAACGCATGTCTAACGGATAACCCGCTTGGAATACCGTGTCTTTAACAAAATGATTTTCGATTAAACCGCCAATCGCTTTAGTACGCACGTCGGCAGGAATATCGCCTTCTTTCAATTTACCCAATAATGAGTGAATTAATACGCCGTCACATACTTCAATTGCCACTTTGACTAAATATTCATGCGAACGGTGCATTGGATTACGGGTTTGGAATGCCGCAACGGTTGACCAGCCATTTTTCTCGAAAATTGCACGAGTTTCAGCAGGGGTTAAGAATAAACCTTCGTATTTAGTTGGGAAGTCGCCTTGTGAGAAGACTTTAACGCTACCCGCTAAATTCACTTCACCTTGTTCCATCACCATTTTGACACCCGGATGCGCGTCATCAGTGGTTTTGAATACTTGCTGGCATTCATGGGCTTTGTCGATGCTGTATTTTTCAGAAAGGCTTAATATACCCATGATCTCATCATCTTCAGAGCTGATTAAGGCAATTTCTTGACCTTCGCTCAAACCACCCGCTGTGGCTTTATCAGTTGATAATGTGATTGGAATTGGGAAAAATACACCATTTTCCATTGTGTAGTTGTCACATACACCTTGCCAATCCGCTTTATTCATAAATCCATCTAATGGTGTAAAACCACCTATCCCCAACATAATCAAGTCGCCCATTTCACGCGAGCTTAATTTTAATTTAGGAAGGTTTGCAGCGCGGGCTAATTCTGCTTTTAATTCTTCACCTTGTAATAATAAAGGCTTTAGTGCGCCACCACCATGAGGAGGTACTAATTTGGACATTTCATTCTCTCCGTGCTCGGGTCAGTAAGGAATCAGTTTAACAAAAGACTGAAAAGATAGTCGGTTGTTTTACATTGTAATCCATCATAGTTTTTTATGATAGCATAAATATATTTAATATAGATTAAAGAATTTCTATTATTTGCTGGTTACATATCGCCCATAATTCATCTAAATCAACTGCTTGTTCTGTAGGCAATGCACGGGTTGACAAAGCATGTAGAAGTTTAAGACTGTTATCACTGCGAGTGGCTAAATTGGTGGTGAGAATAGTGGCTTTGACATTGCGCCGTGAAATTTTGACTTGTTGCCCCGCTGAAAAATGACGCTGATGATTGATATTGCGTAAAGTGAGAATTGCCATGCCCAACGCCCATAAACAAAACCGCCGTATCCCTATTTCATGCTTAGGAATCAGTAAAGTATAGCGTAAACCATTATGCACATGTGCTCGTGCCACAGCGATTAAATGCCCTAATCCTGCGGCAAACTCATCACTATGCTGTTGCGGTGATAAATCATGCAAATCAAACCCATATTGCTGAAAAACATCCTGTGGCAACCAACATGCACCACGCGCCAAATCATCCCAAATGTCTTTTAAAATATTGGTCATTTGCAAGGCTTGTCCGACAGAAATCGCCAGCTTTTTCAATTCGGTCTCGTGTTTAGCAATTTCAGGCGAATAATCACAGAAAATTTGGGTTAGCATTTCACCCACCACGCCCGCGACATAATAACAATACAAATTCATGGTATTTAAATCGGCTAAACCTGCACGGCTGCTATTTTGCTGAAACTCAGCCATGCCTTTCGCCATAATGCGCACACAACGTAATAATGCCGCTTGCTGTTGTGGATTAAAATCATGGGTTAAGGCGATGACTTTATCTGTGTTTTGAATTAATTCTTTTTCTGCATCAATCGTGCTATCAGATAATAAAGGCTGTAGCGCGTGGCTAAATTGTTGCGCATCAATTTCACCCGCAACCACTTGAACAAATTGTTGGGAAAAATCTTGTTTTTGTTGCGCATTTAAGGCGGGTTCATCTTCAATTGTATCAGCGATTCTGCATAGTAAATAACCATTGCTGACCACTTTACATAATTCGGGCGGTAATTGTGGAATTGTAAGCGCAAAAGTGCGGGAAACACCTTGCAAAATTTGAGTTTGATAGGCTTCTTCTACTGAAATAGTCATAAACAGTTATCAATTAACAATGATCAATAAGCAATTATCAAGCAACCGCTATGAGTTAGCAATGTGCAATTGAGGTTAATATAGGAAAATTCTATCCGCCTCACTTTGCATTCGCACTGCAACATCGTAAAATACCTTTCTTCATAATTTAACGCTGTGATGGAACATGGAACATTTAGATAGCACAGAATCAATTGTATTTTATATCTTTGTGATTTTCGCAGGCTCATCAGTATTGGCAACAATCGCGCTATATGCCCGTCAGGCACTGCTGATTGCTTATATTGTGATGGGCGTTATAGTTGGTCCTCATGCACTTGGTGTCATTGAGGATACCAGTCTTGTTTCGTCGATTGCAGATATTGGGATTATTTTCCTACTTTTTCTACTGGGACTAAGCTTGCAACCACAAGATTTAGTTCACATGTTGCGCAAAACCACGGTTGTCACTTTAATTAGTTCGATTACATTTGCATTGGTTGGCGCAGGCTGCATGTATAGCTTCGGGTTTAATACCCAAGATAGTGTGATTATTGGCATCAGCTTGATGTTTTCCAGTACGATTATTGGTTTGAAGCTATTACCAACTACCGTATTGCATCATAAACATGCGGGTGAAATTATTGTCAGTATTTTGCTGTTGCAAGATTTAATTGCGATCACGGCATTGTTGATATTACAGGGCTTAAGTCAGGAAAATGGAAATTTAGGCTGGAATATTTTCTTAATGAGCCTCAACCTGCCATTATTAACATTATTCGCATTGGGATTTGCCAGTTATGTGCTATTTCCACTGATTCGCAAATTTGACAAAATTCAAGAATACATTTTTTTGATGACCATCGGCTGGTGTTTAGGTATGGCAGAAATGGGTATGCTGTTAGGCTTGTCGCATGAATTAGGGGCGTTCTTAGGTGGTGTTGCAATGGCAAGTAGTCCAATGACACGTTTTATTGCAGAAAGTTTAAAACCGCTACGTGATTTCTTTTTGATTATGTTTTTCTTCACCTTAGGGGCTAGATTAGATTTAGCCGTTTTGTATACCGTGATTGTGCCTGCATTTGTATTGGCAAGTTTAATGCTGTTATTAAAACCATTTTTATTTAGATTATTACTGGTCAACTTAGGTGAAAAATCGCCTTTATCTTTGGAAATGGGCGTGCGCTTAGG
This sequence comes from Candidatus Albibeggiatoa psychrophila, assembly GCA_035829175.2. Taxonomy (GTDB): domain Bacteria; phylum Pseudomonadota; class Gammaproteobacteria; order Beggiatoales; family Beggiatoaceae; genus Albibeggiatoa; species Albibeggiatoa psychrophila. Next base: position 9,406 of record JAYQWJ020000278.1, on the reverse strand, counting down.
ACAAATTAGTGAGTTTGCATTATTAATCGCAATGGTCGCATTTAGTACTGCTTTGATTACTGAAAAGGCATCGTATGTGATTCAAGCTGCTACGATTATTTCATTTATGGCATCATCTTATTATATCGTGATGTATTACCCAACCCCGATTGCAACGTCTGATAAATTGCGCCGTGATTAGTGATAGAAAACAAATTTATAACAGGAGTGCAAAACTGGTTTTGCAAGTGACTAAGTGACTGCCTAACTAAAAAATTGCACTCTTTTTTATAGGACTGTCTAAAACGAATAATATTTGGCTTTAGGATAAGTCCTACAAAATTTTAGATTGAAAGAGATTTTATTATGGATTGGATTCCGCACGTTACTGTTGCTGCTGTAATTTGTGAAAATACACGTTTTTTACTCATTGAAGAACAAAGCGATGGTAAAATCGTATTAAATCAGCCCGCAGGTCATTGGGATCAAAATGAAACCTTGTTAGAAGCTGCTAGCCGTGAGGTTTTAGAAGAGTCTGCATGGCATTTTGAACCTGATGCGATTACAGGCATTTACACTTATACAGGCATGAATCAAATCACCTATTTACGCATTACTTTTGCAGGTCAACACAGTCAATTTGATGCGCAGAGAAAGTTAGATACAGGCATTTTACGAACTCTATGGCTCACTCGTGATGAAGTCGCACAAGCCCCTAATTTGCGTAGTCCAATGGTTTTGCAATGTATTGATGATTATTTAAATAATACACATTATCCATTGAATTTAATCCAAACCTTATAAATAAGCCTTTTTCAATATAAATTTGGTTTGTATAATAAGTTAATGAATTGATTTTTGTTTAATTTCTTGGATTTTGAATACTGCAAAAAGAGGTTTAAAAATGAAAATTAAAGTTCTTTTGCTTGAATATCCCATAATACCTGTTCAAGTTGTTTAATTATTACGGCAAAATCATTGATTAATTGCTGAGCTTGATTGATATTTTGTTCTTTGGCTGCTGCTTCAAATTGACGACATAAATCAACAACACCAACTGCACCAATATTTGAACACGCACCTTTAAATTTATGAGCTGCAGAATAAATAAGCTCAGCGTCACGGGCTTGTACCGCTTGTTCCAATCCATTTTGGTAGTTTGGTAATTCACTGATAAATATATTAATTAGCCAACCAATACCACGCTCACCCATGTCTTTACGCAGTGCATCTAATGCTTCCTTAGAAACCAATTCCGTGTTAATTTTTTCCTCGTCTATTATAATATCTTGTTTTGGTTCAAAAGCAGCATGTTCTGACTTAACGCCTAAATACTGTTTTAAAATTTTATGTAATACTTCAGATTTAACTGGTTTACTTAAAAAATCATCCATCCCAGCCGCAACACATTCGTCACGGTCTAAAGAAGTGGCATTGGCAGTTAAAGCAATAATTGGAATCCGTTCCATCGTATCGCCCAAAGATTCTGCTTGACGAATATAGCGCGTCGCATGTAAACCATCCATTTCGGGCATGTGACAATCCATAAAGACCAAGTCATAACGGGCTTCAGTCAAGGCTTGTAACGCATCACGCCCATTTTCAACCACCGAAACTTCACAACCCAATTGTCTTAATAATTCACATAAAACTTCTTGATTAATTTTGTTATCTTCAGCTAATAAAATATGCCAGCCTGTAAAATCAGCTTGAGCAACTTCTAAAATGCGGGTAGGATTTTTTTGACTATCCAAATCAAATAATTGCAGCAAACAATTTAATAATTGATTAGGTAACAAAGGTTTATAAATTACACTATCCACCGCCCATTGTTGAGGTATTACAAAATTATCAGTTGTATTAACAATGATTTTTAGTGAGTAATCCGCTTGTTTTTGTTTAACATATTGTAAAATTTTAGAATAACGCCCTTCATCAGCTAAAATATTAAAATCAATAATAAGTACATCATAAGGTGTCCCTTGCTGATTTGCCTCAGATAGACAACTATAACAATGACCTATCGCATTTGTTGCCTGTACAGAAATATTCCAGTCTTTTAAGTAATTTTCTAAAATAGTTAAACTACTAGAATGTTGCTCTAAGACAAGAATGCGTTTTTGTTGTAGAATATTCATAGCATTAGCATCAACTTGATCTAGGAGTATATCCATTTTTTGCAATGGTAAATTAAACCAAAAGCAACTTCCTTGCTGTTGTTGGCTTTTAACCCCGATTTCACCATTCATCAAAGTTAATAAACGTTTAGAAATAGCCAGCCCTAAACCTGTACCACCATAACGCCGCGTTGTTGAGCTGTCTGCTTGTGAAAATGCTTGAAATAAATTTTCTTGGTCTTGTTGCGTCATGCCAATGCCCGTGTCTTGCACTTCAATATAAAATATAGCTTGTTTATCAGATTGTTCTAATATTTTGATCGTTAAAGTAATTTCTCCCTCACTGGTAAATTTAATCGCATTACCCAATAAGTTGACCAAAATTTGCCGAATTCGTCCTGCATCACCATAAAATAAACTAGATAAATCAATAGGAAATTGACAAATAAAAGACAATGATTTTTGTTGGATTGTGATATTAAACAGACTGATAATTTCGCTTACCAAATCTTCTAAATCAAAAGGCAAATATTCTAATTCTAGTTTTTTAGCTTCGATTTTAGAAAAATCCAAAATATCATCAATTAAATGTAATAAAGCCTCGCCAGAGTGATGGATAATTTCCACATAACGCTTCTGTTTATCATCTAATCCCGTTTTACCTAATAACTCAGTTGTACCAATCACGCCATTCATTGGAGTGCGAATTTCATGACTCATTGTCGCGAGAAATTCACTTTTAGCTTGGCTAGCGGACTCGGCGGCTTCTTTGGCAATATGCAATTGTTCTTCAGTGCGTTTACGTTGCGAAATATCGCGTATAAAACTAAATAATAAGGGTTGGGTTTCACCGTGTACCATGGGATAAGTGCAAGTGCTACTGATTTCAATATCAATTTTATGACCATCTTTATGCTTTAAACAACTTTCAGTACGCAAATGCCCTTTTTGTAATAATTTAGTTAAGAAATTTTCAGTTTCTTCCTTAGTATGGCAAATATCTAAATCATGAATTTTACAATTTAATAACTCTTTCGTTTTATAACCTGTTAATTGACAAAACGCCTCATTAATTTCTTTTAATTGTCCTTTTTCATCTAAAATACAAAAACCATCCATCGAATTTTGTAAAATCATTTTATTACGGCGAACTTGTTGAAAAAAGCGTTGTTCTATATCTTGGCGTTTGGTTATATCAGAAGCTAAAATTAAAGCGCCAGCAACTTGTTTTATATCATTCAACAATGGCGCATAAACAACTTCAAATACATTAGATAATTTATTTAATTTCAATATATTGCAAGTTCTCTGGTTATTTAGAGCTAATTGGACATTGGCTAAAAATTCGGGGATTTCTCGATAATACACAAAAATAGATTGTCCAACTAATTCATCTTGTCGTAAGCCTAGGGTGATGAGTCCTTGACCGCGTGAAAATGTAATAATGCCTTTACAATTTACTACCCATAAAATCACAGGCAAACTATTAACAATTGCTTGTAATTGCGCTTCTTTAGATAATAATTCTGATTCTGTGGTTTGATATTTTTTATCTATTTTTGAGATTTGATAGGATAAAAAACCACCTAAGACAATAAAACTTATAAACATCCAAAAATAATCTAATACAATCAATTGATTTTGTTTATCTAAATATTGAATACCTGATGGTAAGCTAATCAGTTTCCATTGCAGTGAATTGATGCGTTTTTCGGCTAAAATATTTCTATTTTCTGGTAATTGTTGTATTTGTTTCTGTTTAGAAAATATATTTTCAAGCTCATTATTATCGTCATAAGTGATTAGGATTAATGCTTGATGGGGTGGCGAAAATTGTAAGCTATCGAAAATCTTTTGAGCGGGAAAACCAATGACTAATATGCCTTGCTCAATTTCAAGTGTAATATTGAAGTAATGATGTTGTTCGTAACTGTGGAGATGAAAAAAAATGCGTTTATTAAGAAAGGTTTTGAGTTCAGAAGAGCAGTAATTATTGAATTCTTTATCACCATCAGCGGCGGCGATTTTACCTTCTTTTTGTGCAACGACATAACCAATGGCTTGAGGTAAAAATTGTTTTATACGTTGTGAAAATTGTTTTATATATTGCTGATTATTTTCTTTTAATAATAATTGTAATAAATCTTTTTCCTGTTCTATAAGTATTTCTAAACGCCGTTTTTCATCTAAAATAATTTGCTCAATATGTTCAGCACTATGGCTTACAGAATATTGTGCTAATTCGGTTTGTTCTTGTCTCAAGTTGTCAGATTGATTGTAGCTTAACCATAATAATAAAACAGCTAAGCACAATGATAAACTTATAAATAATAAGTAAATACGGCTGGAAAGGTAGGATAATGTCATTATTTTTTAATATGGACTGATATGGAGAGGGGAAGATAAACTTTGTTTTAGTAAGGATAACATAGTGCGTTTATAGTTTAAACAATAAGTTAAAAGGCAGGTTATTTCCCCATATCGAACCTGCCTATTATTAGATAATACAGTGAATTTTACATTTCACAAGCCCGCTGATCTTCGCAATGTATTACTTCGATTGAAATATGCGATAAATGAAAATCATGCAGTAAATTTTTATAATAACGCGATGGTTTTGGTTCATCAGTAACAAGGGATATAATCGCGGCATTGTTATCTGGGCTAACACGCCATACATGTAAATCTGCAATTCGATTGTCGGAATCTGCTTCAATCACCGCTTGAATTTTTTGCTTGGTTTCAGTAACGCTGTGGTCGAGTAGAATGCCACTTGATTCTTGTAATAAGCCGTAAGCCCAGCGCATAATAATAACCATACCGACTAAACCCATAATTGAATCAAGCCAAGTGATGCCCGAATATTTACCAATCAACAATGCAATAATCGCAAGCACTGAAGTTAGCGCGTCTGCTAATACGTGAAAGTAGGCTGCTTTTAAATTGTAATCTTGATGTTGATGGTTGTGATGGTCATGATCGTGGTTATGTCCGTGATGGTGATGATGTCCCGCACCTTGCAATAACCAAGCAGAAGCCAGATTAACAACCAAGCCTAATATGGCAACAATAATCGCTTCGTTAAATTGAATTTCGTGTGGAGAAAATAGGCGTTGTATGGACTCTAAACCAATCATTAATGCAACCACGGCTAAGGCAATCGCACTGGCAAAACCGCCTAAAACATTTACTTTACCTGTACCAAAACTGAATTGCGCACTATTTGCGTAACGTCGTGCATATTGATAGGCAAATAAGGTGATGCTAAATGCCGCAACATGCGTTCCCATGTGCCAACCATCCGCCAACAATGCCATTGAGCCATACGAATAGCCTGCAATAATTTCAATCAGCATGGTTATGGCAGTTAAAATTAACACTTGTATGGTGCGGATTTCACCTTTTGCATTGTAAGTGGAAAAATCATGTGAATGTTGCCATTTTTGCAGGGTTTGTGAGTGCATCAACAATAAGCTCCAAATAGAAATAATTCTCATTAAGAACTAATTTTAAATGAAATTTGATATGAAGTAAATCTTGAATATGCCGTATCATTATGAATGAATGCGAGTAAAGTGGTATTTATTAAGAAAAAATGATCGGGATTGAATTGGAGAGTTTATTGCGGCACAGCAGTTAGGTTATAGCCAAGAATTATGGCAAAACCCGTCTTGCACTCCTGTAGTGTTTAAAATGAGAACAAAAAAGAGTGCCATCAAGAAACAGAGTAATAAACTGCTTACTTAATGGCAATCATCAATATCTAAAATACTAAAATGTTTAAGGACGATCGTCTACAGGTGTTGAGCCTTCTTTCTGTATAGGCATCAAATCTGCTTTACTAATTCCCAAATACAATGCAGTCGCACTTGCAATGTAGATTGACGAATAAGTACCAACAACCACACCGACAATCAAGGCAACTGCAAAGTTGTGAATCAATTCACCGCCTGCAAAGAACAATACTACCAAAACCAATAAAGTCGTCACCGAAGTCATCACTGTACGACCTAAAATTTGATTGATTGATTTATTCACTATTTGATCAGAACTTTGTTTGCGCATTTTCAAGAAGTTATCTCGAATACGGTCAAAAACCACAATCGTGTCATTCAATGAATAACCAATCACCGCCAACACCGCAGCTAATACGGTCAAATCAAACTCCAAACCCAATATTGAGAAAAAACCAACCGTAATAATCGTGTCATGAATCAACGCCGCAATTGAACCAAATGCAAAACGGTATTCAAAACGCAAGGTGACATAAATCAAAATCCCGAATAAAGTGAGTAAAATTGCCATCCCACCTTTTTCAACCAATTCACCACCCACTTTAGGCCCAACAAATTCAACCCGACGCATTTCAACATCAGGGTCTTGTTGCTGTAATAAGGCTAAAATTGTGCTGCTGAGTTGGTCATTTTTCATATTTTCATAAACACCTAAACGAATCAACACATCTGTAGTTGTCCCAAAGTTTTGCACCACAGCATCTTCAAACTTATTTGAGTGCAATAAGGTGCGTATGCCTTCCAGTTCAACAGGAATGTTATAGCTCACTTCAACCAACGTACCGCCAGTAAAATCAATACCAAAAGACAAGCCTTTAATACCAATCGAAGCTAAAGAAATCAGTATTAAAATACCCGATGCAATAGTAGCGAGCTTGCGCTTACCAAGAAAATCAAAGCTATAATCAAAACGACTCAGAATATTCATATTTTTACCTATAATCAGCAAACAATTAGAGCAGCTCAATCATTGCTGTTAATTGTTCATTGATATTTGTTCGTTGAATCAGATGGCTAATTTCATTTTAGATTTATTGCCATACACCAAATTGATAATTGCACGACTGACTAAAATCGAGGTAAACATTGACGTGATAATGCCAAGTGATAAAGTCACGGCAAAACCTTTAATCGGTCCTGTACCAAAACTTAATAACATTACAGAAGCAATCAAAGTGGTAATATTCGCATCGGCAATCGTACCAAAGGCTTTTTCATAACCTGCAAAAATACTGGCTTGAGGCGAACTATTATTCGCCATTTCCTCACGAATACGCTCAAAAATCAATACGTTGGCATCAACTGCCATACCTAAAGTTAATACAATACCTGCCATACCGGGTAAGGTTAAAGTCGCTTGCAATAAAGATAATAAGGCAATCAAAATCACCACATTCATCAATAACGCCACGTTAGCCGCTAAGCCAAACACTTTATAACGTAATACCATGAAAACCATCACTGCAAGAAAACCAATAATGATAGACAACTGACCTTGTGCAATATTTTCTTTACCCAAGCTTGGACCAATTGTGCGTTCTTCAACGATTTCCATTGGCGCTTTCAATGCACCTGCACGTAAAATCAAGGCTAAATTAGTGGCTTCTTTCGCGCCTAAACCTGTGATTTGGAAATTGTTTGCAAATGGTTCTTGAATCGTGGCAATATTAACCACTTCTTCTTTTTTCTTAGTTGATTTGATGGTTTGCCCATTAATCACTTTAGTTTCCATTTGATATTCAATAAACACCACTGCCATAGGTTTGCCAACATTTTTTGTGGTGACTTTCAACATGCGCTTGCCACCTTTACCATTCAAGGTAACGTGGGTTGCGGGTGAACCACTGTTTTGGTCAAAGCTAGAATTTGCATTGGTAATTTGATTGCCTGATACAATCACGCTGTTTTTCAACAATACGGGTGAACCATCACGACGATGATACAGTTTTGAACCACTCGGCTTTGTACCACTATTCTCAGCATCCAACCATTTTTGATAATCACCTTCGGTCAAGCGGAATTCTAAACTAGCAGTTGCGCCTAAGATTTCTTTAGCTCGCGCAGTATCTTGAATACCTGGTAATTGAACGATAATACGCTCAGCACCTTGTTGTTGAATCACAGGCTCAGCCACTCCTAATTCATTGACTCGATTACGCAAAGTGGTGATATTTTGTTGCAAAGCATCGTGACGACGTTTGGTTAATGAGACTTCTGTAAATGAGAATTGCAAGCCGTATTCATCGACACCGCCATATTCTGCCACCTTCAAATCAGGATAATCTTTAGATAACAATTTCTTGGCTTTCTCACGATATTCAACATCTCTAAATAAAACTTTGATGCCTTGACCTTTCATGCGTAGCAAGCCACGGTTATATAATTTTTTATCACGAAACACTAATTTAAGTTCACCAATGAGCAACTCTTCATCTTGTTTGATGGCTTCATCCATATCCACTTCCATCAAGAAATGTACGCCACCACGCAAATCCAAACCTAAATACATCGGTTTTGCACCGAAAGCGGTTAACCAACTCGGTGTGGCAGGCGCTAAGTTCTGTGCAACCACAAAGTCTGCACCCATGTCATCTTTTAATAGAGAGTAGGCTTTTAATTGCACATCAGTATCTGCAAAACGGATAAGTAATTGGGTTTCGTCCAATTCAACCTTGCCATATTCGATATTGGCAGCTTTCAATTTTGCTAACGCTTTATCTTTTACATTTTCATCCATTTTTGTATCGCGAGCATAACCTGCGGAAATTTGCACCGCTGGGTCTTCACCAAATAAATTTGGCAGTGCGTACAAGGTACATAAAGCAATTACAAATATAATCAGTAAATTTTTCCAGAGAGGATAATGATTCATTGTTTGTTGTTACATCCTTTTTTCGTGATCGCTAGGGCATTCCGCCTTGTTAATTAAGACGATAAAATGCGCCCCATTTTGCGGGCTTGCTTATAGGTTTTTCATTGTACCTTTTGGCATGATGGAAGATACCGCTTGGCGTTGAATTTTGACTTCCGTATTTTGGGCAATTTGGATTTGAATGAAGTTCTCACCAATATCAACAATACGTCCTAATAAGCCGCCATTGGTCACGATTTCATCACCTTTTTGTAATGCGTTGACCATATTATTGTGTTCTTTAACTCGTTGTTGTTGGGGACGAATCAATAAAAAGTAGAACACGACAACTAAGATAACTAGGGGAATAAAGCTTGCGAATCCAGCACCTTGAGAAGCAGTTGCACCTTCAGCATAAGCGGCGGTAATTAAAAAATCCATACAATGTCAATCCTTGGTTGTTGTTCGGGAAACGCTATATTATGCCATAGCTTTGAGTATTTGGGATTTTAGATTGGGCTGATTTGAGACAATAAAAGTGCGATTGGGTAAAAAAGCACTATTGATGGGAGAATATAAGGCTTTTGTTGCAAAATTCTGTGATGGATGCAATATTTCATCACCCGCTAGCTTGCAATTTTACATAGCTATGATTTGGGTCATTA
>JAYQWJ020000277.1:0-2981 GCA_035829175.2 Candidatus Albibeggiatoa psychrophila | reverse complement strand
ATTAGATTTAAACAATAATCAATTAACAGGAGAAATTCCTAGCGAATTAGGCAATCTATCTGGTTTAACTCGTTTATTTTTAAGCAATAATCAATTAACAGGAGAAATTCCTAATGAGCTGGGTAACTTATCTTCTCTAATAAATCTAGATTTAAGAGACAACCAACTTACAGGAAAGCTTCCATTTTCACTAAATAATTTAATTTCCTTAACACGGTGGTACCTGCAAAACAACAAAATACTAGGTGGATTAGAATCATTAACCAACTTGAAATTTTTGTTAATCTTGGAATTACATAACAACCAAATAGTAGACTCTATACCAAAAGAATTTGCACAATTCCCATTAAAAGCTGTAGATTTAAGTAATAACCAGTTAGTCGGAGAAATTCCTAGTGAAATAACTGGATTATCTAGTCTAGAATTCTTAGGGATAATCTTTAACCATTTATGTACTAAAGATGATGCCGTCATTGCATTTTTAAATGAAAAATCATCAAATTGGCGTGATGGACAAACCAATACAGTTTGTGAACCACAATACATTGTTAACACAGAAACCAGCACTCATGGCTTTGACCACACAAATGCAGTTTCTCCACCCAAACTATCTGCCACACTAGATGAAAACAACATCCAATTTCACGTCAGCAAAACAGATGGCAGCAGCTTTCAACAAAGTGGCAATCTATACTTAAAAGTAGGGAGTTTCGAGTCCTATGGCGCAAACCGACAAACAAAAGCCGTACAACGTGGTGATAACAACATCAGCTTTGATTCATTCGATAACAGCCAATGGGATAACTACCCCAAAATGTACTTTGTACGCTTTGAATCATCAGAAACACCTTATCATGCCTATGCAGGACCCATTATTGTTTCAGACAAAAATGATGAAGGTGAATTACAAGGCGATATTGTTTACTACCTTGAAAACGATCAAATTATTTTTGAACTCATTACTTCGCAATCACTTGATACTAATCAAATCCAATGGTATCTCAATGACGACTTAGAAACACCGATTGCACAAGGCTCAACAAAAATCAATTTGCCGATACCAGACCCATTTGATACAAATACCCACATTGACTATGTAAAATGCCAGTATGGACAAGAATGGCTGTACATTGCACCTGAAATACAAAAACACCAATCTGACTTTATTTCAATGCGCAATTACACATTTCAAATTAAACAAAGCCCTGTGGATAAAATCACGGTTGTAGATTTAGGTGGTCAATTTTATCTATACCAAAATGGACAGTTCACTCCTTATAGCCCTAATGTAACACCAATATTTACACAAGAATCAACGACAATATCTCAAGTAGATATATCTGCTTATGCTATTCATGATTTATCAATCTATGAAGGGTTAATAAATAACGAATACCAAAAACCAGACCTCTCTTTAGGCGACAAGGCACTAGACCTCAAAGTACGTGAACAAGTCAATACCGATGATATTGCAGACTTGATGCGCATACAAATGACTTATGAAGAACTTGTTGGACGTAATAACCGAGCAACTCGTAGCCAATTAACAGGCTTAGACCCTGCTGAAGTTAAAACAGAAACCATCCATACCATAGTAAACTATCTAAGTGATTTAATTGGTAGTAGTAGTGCGAAAAAATTTACCAAATATGCACAAAGTACTGCAAAAGTGACTGAAACAGCACTCACAATAGATGAGCTGTACAAAAACATTGTTGAATTAAGTGATAAATTCAATGAAGTAGAATATGAAAATGATGATGCAAGCGTTGCAGACCAACTGAAATTATTGTACGCAGCAGATTTTCTATTTAACGATACGCCACTAAAAAAATTCTTATTACACCATAAGCTCATTGGCAAAATAACCGATAGGATTCGTCAGCTTGATTCCACGCTTTCTAAATATTATGCAACATCAAAAGTTGCTGATGTAAGACTTGTTTTAAAAGGCAAAGGTCTTTTTGGTTTAAATAAAACACTTGATAACGATGATATTAGTAAAGTCGTGCTATTACCTAAACGTATTATTTATGGCGATATTGGTAGCTCAGGTAAAGTAAAAACCTTTACACCAGATGAAAGCATTGATAGAGCGGTTAGACTAACTTATCAAAATGGTGAATATTGGTATGCTAAAGGTGCTGAATGGGAAGCCAACGGTGGATTTGAATGGCATCATAATATCATGTGTGGTCTTTGGTTAGCCTATATTTCTGATTCTAATGGTAATACTCAAGTTAGAGTAGTTAACTTAGGTCCTGGTGGCTCTTTCAATAAGCCTCAAAAAATCCGTTTGTATATTGACTAATTTTTACTGAGAAGTAAGTTATAAATAAAGCTTGCTTCTACTTACAGAATAAGGAGTTACACATGAAACTCAAATCTTTTTTACTGTTTTTCTTCTGTTTAGCATATTCACAATCTATATTTGCCGATAATCGTATAGACTTTTTTCAGGTTAAAAAAAGTGGTCTTCTTTATTCAACAAACATGGCTAATCAACTTGTATATGTTGTTTATGTCAGAAATGATTCTAGTGATGCAACATATCCCAGTGCAGTTATACGCAGAATTACGGATGATGAAGGAAAACTAAGAAATATAGACTGTGATGAATTTAAGCTCACTCAAAACATGTTCCCTGAAGATTTACCAGAATATAAAAAAACATGCAGGACAGCCATTAGTTTTTTTGTTTCTTTAGAATATAAAGAAGAATGGTTAAGAAGTGAACTTATGTCTATTAGCGAATATCAGGATGATACTAATTATGTTGGCAATGTCATTTATGTTAAGAAACCCAAATTTTAAAGATTACCTCTTACCAACGTACGAATTTCTTGCATCGGGAGACCCCGCTCAGAATTCTTGAAGAGCAGTTAAATATATGGACAATAGACATTGGCGCGTCGTCACAGATTATTCCATCATCGCCACGGATTTAATCAGCGCATACAGCTCCAAATTCGGACGCAAAT
>JAYQWJ020000276.1:0-3854 GCA_035829175.2 Candidatus Albibeggiatoa psychrophila | reverse complement strand
TGGCTTGGTACTAAAAACTTGATTTTTCAACTGTGCTATATCTGCTTGTGTCCACGAAGATTCGCCGCGAAAGACATTTTCGGTTAGCACTTCATGCTCATATAATTCAACATGACAAGCTTTGCCACAATGTCCACAATAAACCGTTGCGTTAACAAGTTGTGAATTTTCGCCTTTATCTGCAATTTGCACTGACATCTTAAAGTTTTTTCCACAATGACAGCAATTAAACTCTAATTCTTCTGTAATACTTCCCATAAAATCACCTTCTAAAATCAAAATGTTAAAGTTAAAATAACAAAAAACAAACCCAAACAAAAACTAATCAAAGCCAATAAGACATAACGTCTTTTATGAATTGCAACCGTATCATAGTATTCTGTTATGCTGTATTTCCCTGAACGGCTTCTGGTTTGTCCTTGTTCGCGTTGTACAACATTTCCCATCACATTTTTATAATATTTTGGGAAAAAACCATAAATAGTTAAAATCAACGCAATAAGCCAAAACACAATAGTTGCAAATAGAAACCAAAAATTTAATTCAGAGATAGAATTCACAAAAAAGCGCAGCAACAAAATATAAGCAGATAAAGCGGCTAATTCAATGTTAAATAAGATTTTATAAAACTCATCAAAACGCTCGCCTTGTCTTGTTCTCTCTTTGGCGAATTCCTCAATATAAAACGTGTCTAATTTTGAAGAGGGTGTCGATTGACGTGGCTCAGACATTATTGCGACTCCTATTTAATTCAAAACCTTAGCATGACACACGCTATCCATTTCACAAAGCATTTTTTAAATCATCTCTTTGCCGCCTTTTCCGATTGCAAAACCTTGCAAACATTGATAACTTGGATAAATAGCCCTTAAAAATAACTAATAGTTAAAGTCGAGTATTTTTATGGGTGTATTTGATTGAAGTGACACATTCAATATTCGGTGTAAGAGCTGATGAGGAGGGGGAATGTCCAAAAAAGACACCTTTTATAATGCAATGCAAAGCCGTGGAGTTTCGCGCCGAGATTTCATGAAATTCTGTACCGTCACTGCTGCAACCATGGGCTTAAGTGCCAGTGCGGTTGCCCAAGTGATTGATGCGTTGGAAACCAAAACCCGAATTCCTGTGCTATGGATTCATGGTTTAGAATGTACCTGTTGTTCAGAATCATTCATTCGTTCGGGACATCCGTTGGCGACTGATGTGGTTTTATCCATGATTTCATTGGATTACGACGATACTTTAATGGCAGCCGCAGGACATCAAGCCGAAGCCTGTTTAGATGAAATTATCGAAAAATACAAAGGTAATTACATTGTTGCAGTCGAAGGCAATCCACCGATGAATAATGACGGCATGTATTGCATTGTCGGCGGTAAACCGTTTACCGAACAATTACGCAAAGCCACAGAACATGCAAAAGCGGTGATTGCATGGGGGAGCTGTGCTTCCAGTGGTTGTGTGCAAGCGGCGAAACCCAATCCAACAGGCGCAACCCCAATTCATAAAGTGATTTTAGATAAACCTGTGATTCGTGTTCCGGGCTGCCCACCGATTGCGGACGTGATGACGGGTGTTTTAACTTATATGATTACCTTTGACCGCCTTCCAGAATTAGACAGCCAACGCCGTCCAAAAATGTTTTATAGCCAACGCATTCATGATAAATGTTATCGCCGTCCTCATTTCGATGCGGGGCAATTTGTTGAATCTTGGGATGATGAAGGCGCACGCAAAGGCTATTGTTTATACAAAATGGGTTGTAAAGGGCCAACAACTTATAACGCTTGTTCTACGATTGGTTGGAATGATGGCGTATCGTTTCCGATTAAATCAGGTCATGGCTGTATCGGTTGCTCCGAAGATGATTTCTGGGATAAACAACCGTTCTATGAGCGTTTGAGTGATATAGAGATTCCACAATTTGGGGTTGAAGCCAATGCGGATCAAATCGGTATGGCGGCGGCGGGTATTGCTGGGGTTGGGGTTGCGGTTCACGCGGTTGCCAGTGCGGTAAAACACAATTCTGCTAAATCCACGACTAAAGAAGAAAAAGGAGAATAAGCCATGACTACGCGTTTAGTTGTTGATCCCGTGACTCGAATTGAAGGTCACATGCGGGTTGAAGTGGATTTAGACGAAAATAATATAATTACCAATGCCGTATCGTCGGGTACGATGTGGCGCGGTTTGGAAGTGATTTTGAGAGGACGTGATCCGCGTGATGCGTGGGCGTTTGCACAACGGATTTGTGGTGTCTGTACGGGTACACATGCTTTGACTTCAGTTCGTTCGGTCGAGGATGCCTTAGATATTAAAATCCCCGAAAATGCCAATATTATCCGCAATATCATGCAATTGACTTTATATACGCATGACCATCTAGTGCATTTCTATCACTTACATGCCTTGGATTGGGTCGACGTAGTAAGCGCGTTAAAAGCTGATCCCAAAGCCACTTCTAATTTAGCGCAAAGCATTTCCAGTTGGGGCAAATCGTCTCCGGGTTATTATTCTGATATTCAAAAGCGGGTGAAAATGTTTGTTGAATCGGGACAGCTCGGCATTTTCATGAATGGTTACTGGGGCAATCCTGCATATAAATTACCGCCTGAAGCGAATTTGATGGCATTGGCGCATTATTTAGAAGCCTTAGATTTCCAAAAAGAGATTGTCAAAATTCACGCTGTATTCGGCGGTAAAAATCCACATCCAAACTGGTTAGTCGGCGGCATGGCATGTGCGATTAATGTCGATGATACGGGCGCGGTCGGTGCGGTAAATATGGAACGCTTGAATTTAATCAGCTCCGTGATTGACCAAACCATTGAATTTATTGATAAGGTTTATGTGCCAGACTTGAAAGCGATTGCGTCATTTTATAAAGATTGGACGTATGGTGGCGGCTTGTCTTCACAAAATATCATGTCTTACGGCGATATTCCTGAGTATGCCAATGATTACAGCGCGAACAGTTTATTGTTGCCACGCGGTGCGATTATCAACGGTAATTTTGAAGAAATCCACGAAATTGATTTGCGTAATCCTGAAGAAATTCAAGAATATGTGCCGCATTCTTGGTATAAATATCCTGATGAAACTAAAGGTTTGCATCCTTGGGATGGGATTACCGAGCCGAATTTTGAGCTGGGCAAAAACACCAAAGGCACGAAAACCCATATCAAAGAGCTGGACGAAGGCGGTAAATATTCATGGATTAAAGCCCCACGTTGGCGCGGTCATGCGATGGAAGTAGGACCTTTATCGCGTTATTTGATTGGTTATGCTCAGAATAATCCTGAGTTCAAAGAGCCGACTGATAAATTGTTGCGTGATTTAGATTTGCCATTTGAAGCCTTATTCTCCAGTTTAGGGCGGACTGCGACGCGCGGTTTAGAAGCCTCATGGGCAGCGCACAAAATGAAGTATTTTTATGAAAAATTAATTCGCAACATTAAATCAGGTGATGTGGCGACCGCGAATACGCAAAAATGGGAACCTTCAACATGGCCAAAAGAGGCTAAAGGCGTTGGTTTTACTGAAGCCCCGCGTGGTGCATTGGGTCATTGGATTGTGATTAATGATACTAAAATTGCTAATTATCAAGCGGTTGTGCCGACAACATGGAATGCGTCACCGCGTGATCCTGAAGGTCAGCTTGGCGCGTATGAATCTTCATTATTGAATACGCCATTGGCTAAAGCCGATGAACCCTTGGAAATTTTGCGGACATTGCACAGTTTCGATCCGTGTCTCGCTTGTTCAACCCACATCATGTCACCAGAAAAAGAAGAGTTGGTGAGTGTGAAAGTGCGATAACTTTGGAGTGCAAAATTTATTTTGCAAAGGAGCAT
>JAYQWJ020000275.1:0-5406 GCA_035829175.2 Candidatus Albibeggiatoa psychrophila | reverse complement strand
GCTTCCTCATCACCAATACCTAATAATTTGAATACAGCCGCTTGCATTTCTGGTTTATGAATACGGATTGAACCGCCACCAATTTCAGAACCATTCAATACCATGTCATAAGCACGAGATAAACAGGCTTTTGGATCAGCTTCTAAAGCATCAACACTCACATCAGGTGCTGTAAATGGATGATGTAAAGATTCCCAACGTTTATCACTTTCGCTCCATTCAAACATAGGAAAATCCACAACCCATAATGGTTTCCAGCCTTGTGCATTTAATTCTAAATCTTCACCGAGTTTCAAGCGTAACGCGCCTAAAGCTTCATTCACCACTTTGGTTTTATCCGCGCCAAAGAAAATTAAATCACCGTCTGTCGCTTCGGTCAATTTAACAATGCCGTCAACCGCATCATCAGGTAAGAATTTCAAAATCGGAGACTGTAAGCCTTCGCGTCCTTTGCTAACTTCGTTGACTTTGATATAAGCCAAGCCTTTCGCACCGTAAATGCTGACAAATTTAGTATATTCATCAATTTTCTTACGCGATAATTTTTTGCTGCCTTGTGGGACTTTTAACGCGGCAACACGACCATTAGGGTCTTTCGCAGGCGCGGCAAATACTTTAAATTCAATATCCTGCAATAAATGAGCAACATCTTGAATTTCCAAAGGATTACGCAAATCAGGCTTATCAGAACCAAAACGCAACATCGCTTCAGCATAAGGCATGGTTGGGAATGGACTCGGCAAATCAACATCCAAAACTTGTTTGAATAAATGCCGTATCATATCTTCCATAATGCCGCGCAATTCAGTTTCGTCAGTAAATGACATCTCAATATCTAACTGAGTAAATTCAGGCTGGCGATCTGCACGCAAATCTTCATCACGGAAACAACGCACGATTTGATAATAGCGATCCATACCCGACATCATCAACAATTGTTTAAACAACTGTGGCGATTGCGGTAATGCGAAAAAATCCCCTTCATGAGTACGACTGGGCACAAGATAATCACGCGCACCTTCAGGCGTTGCCTTGGTTAACATTGGGGTTTCAATTTCTAAAAAGCCCTTGTCATCCAAATAATTACGCAAAATATTATTGGCTTTGGCACGCATTTGGAAACGCTGTTGCATCTGTGGACGACGCAAATCAATGTAACGATAACGCAAACGGTGTTCTTCACTGACTAACTCGTCATCTAATTGGAATGGCGGTGTATCAGCAGCATTTAAGATTTCTAACTCTTTGCCTAATACTTCAATCATGCCTGTTGGCATCTCTGGATTTTCTGTGCCTTCAGGACGATTTCGCACTTTCCCTGTAATTTTTAACACATATTCAGTTCTGACTTTTTCGGCTAAAGCAAAGGCTTGCTCTGTATCAGGGTCAATCACCACTTGCACTAAACCCATACGGTCGCGCAAATCGATAAAAATCACGCCACCATGATCGCGACGACGGTGCACCCAGCCGCATAAAGTGACTTCTTGAGTAATGAAAGACTCATTGACTTGTCCACAGTAGTGGCTACGCATAAAACGGTATTCCTTGTTGTTTTTTCAGGCAAAAGATATGGAATGTTAAGGGCTGTTGGATTTGGATGCAAGGGGTATTTAATCTGAGTTTGATGTAAGAAATAGCCTACATTTAAAATCAGTTACTTATGTTTTTTACTGGCATTTTTGACCGATTTAAATGATTGATTATCAAGGCTGAAAAATGACGCTGACTTTAAATTGTTGGATGGTGAATGATAATAATGCAGAAATACAAAACGGATGTCAAAAATAGCCATTTTAATGAACAGCATCACTTTCCATAAGGATGTTTAAATTTTTTCAGCCCTAAATGTTAATTGTCGGTTTGTATCATTTGCATCAACCCAAGTCCCATAAACCCTGCCAGATTTTGTAAGCTGTCCTCTGAAAATATCGACATGTCCTTCTTCTCTAGTCGAACCATTCATCACAATCTCACCTGTGGCATTAATTTTCCCTTCTAAACGAATATTACGCCGAAACAAAGTATAAAAATAAAATCCGTAGACTTTTCCATTAGTTGCACGTAAAAACATTCTAATTTTAAGTTTGCTGCCAATTTTTCCTTCAAAATTATTTTGGAAATCAGGGTAGACCGCTAATTGAGCCGTAGCCGTCGTTGGATGACCAAAGGCATCATTAACCACGGGTTTCGAGCTGAAAAAATGCGGGGTGTTTTGCTGCTGCTCATCAACATAACCTAGAAAAAACCATATACCCGCCATCACCATGGCAATCAATGTAATGCCAATCAATGAGTTAAATTGAGATTTGGAGTTGAGCGATAAGTTTTCAAATGGATGTAATTTTTCGTAGGTTTCCAATAATCGATCATAAGCATTGAGCATTTCCGAATAATTATTGCGTTCTAAAACTTCAACCAAATAATTGCGCAAACTCTTATCTTGGCAAATATCTAAGAAATTATAGAAATATTCCAACATTTCATAATAAGTTGCCCGTTTTTTAGGGTCGCGCAATAGTTCAACGGTGCTATATTCTTTATGGGTATAGGAATAGGTACGCGAAGACGGATTATAATGGCGAGAACTATTGGTACTAGGCATTTAAATTCGTCTCATACTCGTATGGAGAAATCCATGGTGTTTGGCTCGAAAATGGAACATTACAATCCGAGATGATACCACCTCAAACGTGGATTTCTAAAAATGTTAAAAAAATGACGGTCGATGCAATCGTTATTTTAGCTATCCATAGGAATGCAAAAATAGCAAATTTAACTTATAACGACGCGGTGCGTCTGTGGCGGCTCACTCCACGCAGTGCATGGAATGAGAAAAATACTAAGCTGCTGTTTTGCTCACCCACCATGAAGCAACAACTCACCATCAATTAAGGTAATAAACCAATATTGTCTAAACCTGTGGTTTCAGGCAAATTAAACATAATATTCATATTTTGTACCGCTTGACCCGCCGCACCTTTTACCAAATTATCAATAACTGATAAAACAATCACTTTTGAACCATTTTGTGGCTGATGGACTGCCAATTGACAAGTGTTCACGCCACGCACATTGCGGGTTTCAGGATGACTGCCTTGCGGTAAAACATCAACAAATGGCTCGTTTTGATAACGTTGCTCAAATAATGCTTGTAATGATTGATTTTGAGCTTGGGTCAAATTGGCATAAATGGTGGCATGAATACCACGAATCATAGGCACTAAATGCGGTACAAATGTGAGTTGAACTTGATGCTGGGCAATACGGCTTAAACTTTCAACGGTTTCAGGTAAATGCCGATGACCCGCAGTCGCATAGGCTTTAAAACTTTCACCTATTTCCCCCATCAATCCAGCAACAGAGGCTTTACGTCCTGCGCCACTTGCGCCCGATTTTGCATCTACAATTAAGTCTTGCGTATCGACAATACCCGCTTCCAATAATGGAATTAAACCTAACTGCATCGATGTTGGATAACAACCGGGACAGGCAATAAGTTGAGCTTGGGCAATTTGCTTGCGGTGCAATTCAGGCAAACCATAAACCGCATTTTCAATCAATTCTGGACAAGCATGTTCCACGTTGTACCATTGTTCCCATAACTTCACGTCTTTGATTCTGAAATCAGCCGATAAATCAATAATTTTTGTACCCGCTGCCATGAGTTGAGGCACGGTATACATTGCGGTTGCATGAGGTGTTGCAAAGAATACAACATCGCAGGCTGCCAAGCTTTCAGCATTAGGCTCGCTATAGCGCAAATCGACATAACCGCGCAAATTAGGAAATAATTCAGTAACAGGCTTACCTGCCTCACCGCGTGAGGTGATGATTTCAAGTTGGGCTTGAGGATGTTTTGCCAATAGCCGTAGTAATTCGACACCTGTATAGCCTGTGCCGCCAACAATACCAATTTTAATTTTCATTTGTACTATGTAAAAGTTTTTGTCAAAAGATAAAGGTATCAAATTCATTGCAGAACAGCAAAGTTAATTTTCACTGATTTTATATTTGCTAAGTTTATCGTGATTGTCTAGGTTTTTGTGCATCTATTTAGAAAAGAATGATTCAAATCGCTGAAAACTAAAAATGAGAGTCGCGCTTTGGTTTGGATTTGGTAAAATTGGCGAATAAAAAATGGTGTGACCATGAATAAGCATCTCAAGGTCGTTTTGAAAATAGGAAACCCAAGCCAATCGCACAAGGATACCGAATGTCTCTCAAAAGTTTAATGAGTTTTTATCAACAAAGGGTCAACGTTGCTTTAGAACATTGGTTGCCTGCTGACAATATTCGCCCCAATCGTTTGCATGAAGCGATGCGTTATTCCGTATTTAATGGTGGTAAGCGAGTGCGCCCATTATTGGTTTATTTTACAGGACAGGCTTTAGGTGTGACGGCTGAGCACTTGGATGCGCCAGCTTGCGCGGTGGAGTTTATTCATGCTTATTCATTGGTGCATGATGATTTGCCTGCAATGGATGATGACGATTTACGACGTGGAAAACCGACTTGTCATAAAGTTTTTGATGAGGCGACGGCGATTTTAGTTGGGGATGGTTTGCAAGCATTGGCTTTTTATAGTTTGAGTCACGCAGAAAATTTACCTATTAGTGCAGAACGGCGTTTGATGATGTTGGATAGTTTGGCATTTGCCAGTGGTTCACGCGGCATGGTTGGCGGTCAAATGATTGATATTGAGGCAATCGGCGAACAAATTAATTTGGTAGAATTGGAAAATATGCACATTCACAAAACGGGTGCATTGATTCGTGCCAGTGTGAAATTAGGCGCTTTGGCAAGTGAGAGTGCGTCTGATGAGATTTTAACTAAATTAGACCATTATGCAAAATGTATTGGTTTAGCATTTCAGGTGAAAGATGATATTTTAGATGTGGAAGCGAGTACTGAGATGTTGGGGAAAACCCAAGGTGCTGATATGGCGAATGATAAGCCAACTTATCCTAGTTTAATCGGCTTAAAGCAAGCTAAGCAAATGGCGGATGATTTATTACAAGATGCGTTGGATAGTTTGCAAGGATTTGATGAAAAAGCACAACCATTGCGTGATATGGCAAAATATATTGTGACTCGAACTTATTAGGCACTTTTAGGCTCAAGATCAAAAGGAGTGCAAGATTTATCTTGCCCGGGCAATTTGTATTAACGTCACGAGGCTTTAAAAGCTCAAATTATAGTAGTGTGAAATACAACAGGATTGCTAGTCTTTGAATGATTGGTAATCCTAATATCTTATACGGAAATCACTATCGAAAAAAATGAGATAGCTTTATCCTAAAATGGTTGCTGGCAAAACAAGTTTTGCACTCCTGTTTTACGGTTTACAATGACTAAGAATTGGAGAATGTAATTTTGATAAAAAAAGGAGGGAAAACTTCTAAA
>JAYQWJ020000274.1:0-1841 GCA_035829175.2 Candidatus Albibeggiatoa psychrophila | reverse complement strand
TTGATTAACTGAGACCAAAGTATCATTCGCCACTTTCAAGAAGGGAACAACGCCTTGGGAGCGTCCATTTGTGCCTTTAATAATCGAACCCATACCGCGCACGGAAGTCCAGTCATTACCGATACCGCCCGCCCATTTTTGCATCAAGGCATTGTCTTTAATCGCACTGAAAATCCCGTCTAAATCATCAGGCACAGTAGAAATAAAGCAACTGGATAATTGAGGGCGCAATGTGCCAGAATTAAACAAAGTCGGCGTACTGCTCATCAAGCTGAATGTAGATAATAACTTGTAAAACTCAATCGCGCGGGCTTCACGATCATCTTCCTTGATTGATAAGCCCATCGCCACCCGCATGAAAAAGGCTTGAGGTAACTCAAAACGGGTATCTTGCCAATGTAAAAAATAACGGTCGTATAAAGTCTGTAAGCCTAAATAAGTGAAATTCAAATCACGCTCAGGATGCAATGCTTGACCCAAACGCTCAATGTCAAAATTCATTAATTCAGGTGATAATAATTCGTATTTAATCCCATGCTCAAGATATTTCTGGAAATACGTTGGATAATATTGCCCCATTTTCTCAGCGGTTAAGTGATGCTGAGTATGACCAATATGGGCTAAAGTTTCAGTACGTAAACGATCTAATAATAACCGAGAAGCTACATAAGTATAATTTGGCTCTTTCTCAATTAAGGCGCGTACCGTCATCACTAATACGTTGTTTAAATCACGTTCGCTGATACCATCAAATAAGTTTTTTAAACTGTCGTGGATAATCACTTCGCTGTCCACATCTGCCAAACCGCTACATGCTTCAACAATAACATGACGTAAACGTTGTTCGTCCAACGGCTGCGACGTGCCTTCATCATCGACCATATTGACCACCGTTTTAGCGTTTTGTTCAGCCCGTTTTACTGCATGTTGTTCACGATACAATACATACGCTCGTGCTTCTTGGTGTTCGCCTGCACGCATGAGAGCTAATTCAACTTGATCTTGAATATCCTCGATGTGAACTTTGCCGCTGTCTTTTAAACGTCGGCTGACACCAACAATAACTTGCTTAGCCAGTTGTTGGGTAATTTGTTTGATGCGGCTTGAAGGAGTTTGGGAATGTTCTACTGCTAAAAACGTCTTAGTAATAGCCTCGGAAATTTTATTCGCATTGAATTCCGTCAATTGACCGTTACGACGAATCACTTGGAATTGAGCCAGTGCCTTGTTGTCCCAGTCTGGTATTGTGTTGTCGAAGCTTTGTTCTAAGCCATGGTAGTGCATGTCTGCTTCTAATTCATCATCGAGTAATTCTGTTTCCATCGGTGTCCTCTTGCCCAAATTTTTAAGCGTGAATGATACACCATTTGATTTTGGATTTTCGAGTTTTGATTTTTAATTGAGAGAAGATAGTGTCATAGACGTGAGTTGTTTGGGCTGTGAAAATAGAATCTGTGTTAGATGTTTTCTCTCTGATTTGACTGAGGTTATTTATTTGTCAGATAAATGAGAACTCAAGAATTTATTTTATGACACATCGTCATTCTTTATGATTAGACTCACTGTAACAAATCAAATGATTACAATAAGTCTTGGTATTGAAAACGCTTTCTAAGCATTATTAGTCATGGGCTTAGCGGATAATAAATCTTTTACTTCATACAATAATTCATCACTAAACTTATCCAACATTATTGCTTTCTTCTGAGATTTAACCGCTCTTGTATCAAGTGCAACAGGAAAAGCGGTGAGATAAGCATAGTTAACATTTGGTTTTTTTCATCTAACCGACGTTCCGCAGTTAACGAAATTTTTAGATTATTTTCAATGCAATTTCACAG
>JAYQWJ020000273.1:0-5373 GCA_035829175.2 Candidatus Albibeggiatoa psychrophila | reverse complement strand
ATTACTGTACTGTTTTGGTTTAACAATAAATAAATAGGAACTCTACCAAAATGCTAATTTGTAATTAATCTTAAATTAGCCTTTGTAAATATAAGTTACTCCTTAAAAGTAATAATTTCAATTGTTATTTTGAATATTTATCGGCTGTTTTTTAGCATATTGTTTACTAGGACGGGCACAAAGATAATTTATTGCACAAACTTTTATTTTATTTTTAATTTTTATATAAAACAATGAATTAGATGATTTTATCAAGAATGGTGTGGTGAAAGATTTGATAATTAGGGGAACTTTAGAAGAGAAATAATTGATGGTAAAGTTTCAGAGCACAAGCACGATGCTCATGCCCTGAAAAAACTACATTGCAGTGGTGCTAAATCCACAATCTACATAAGTAATTTCACCTGTAATGCCTGACGCTAAATCAGAGCACAAAAATGCAGCAGTATTACCGACTTCGCCAGCCGTGACATTGCGCTTCAATGGCGTGCGGTTTTTCACATAATCCAACATACTCTTAAAATCAGCGATGCCTGAAGCGGCTAAAGTACGAATCGGCCCTGCTGAAATCCCATTCACCCGAATGCCTTTCTCACCCAAGCTATACGCCATGAAACGCACGTTGGCTTCTAAACTGGCTTTGGCAAGACCCATCACGTTGTAATTTGGCATCGAACGCATTGCGCCTAAATAGCTTAAAGTCAACATCGAGCCATTTTCTGAAAGCATATCTTTGCCTGCTTTAGCCAAGGCCGAAAAACTATAAGAACTGATTTCATGCGCGGTCAAAAAGCCTTCACGGGTTGCATTTTCTAAATACGCGCCTTTTAATTCATCGCTTGGGGCAAATGCGACAGAATGAATAATGCTATCAAGTTTATCCCACGATTGTTTTAATGTTTCAAAAACCGCCGCAATTTCATCATCACTCGCAACATCGCAAGGCATTATAATGCTAGAATTAAATTCCGCCGCCATTTTGGTTACGCGATCTTTTAATTTTTCATTTTGATAAGTAAACGCTAATTCCGCGCCTTCACGGTGCATGGCTTTTGCAATACCATACGCAATTGAACGATTACTGGCTAAACCCACAATAAGTACACGTTTTCCTGCCAAAAATCCCATTGATTTCTCCTTGTTTTGATTCATTGCATCCGAATCTGATAGTTTAATCGTTTCTATGCAAAATCAACATTCTGAATGTAAAAATATTTCTTGTCCCGCCCAATCTCGTGCAAATTGCCATGCACTGCGCCCACTGCGAGAACCTCTTGCCAATGCCCATTGTAAGGCTGCAGCTTGCATCGCGGTTTTATCGTATTCAGTCAAACCCAGCTCTTGTAACCAATATTCTACAATTTCCAGATATTCGTCTTGTTTGAATGGATAAAATGATAGCCAAATGCCAAATCGTTCCGAAAGTGAGATTTTTTCTTCAATCGCTTCACTATGGTGTAATTCGCCTTCAACATGTTTAGATTGTAAATTATCGCTCATGTATTCAGGCATTAAATGGCGACGATTTGAGGTTGCGTAAATTAATACGTTATCGGGTGCAGCACTGAGTGAGCCATCCAAAATACTTTTTAAAGCCTTATAACTGGCATCATCTTGCTCAAAAGACAAGTCATCGCAGAAAATAATAAACTGATATTTTTCTTGTTGCAGCGTTTCCACAATGTCAGGCAAATCAATTAAATCCTGTTTATCAACTTCAATCAATCGCAAACCTTTATCTGCATATTGATTAAGTAATGCTTTGATTAATGAAGATTTTCCAGTGCCGCGCGATCCCCAAAGTAAAATATTATTCGCAGGTTTGCCACGTAAGAATTGCACGGTATTGCGTTCACAAAGTGTTTTTTGATGTTGAATACCTTGTAAATCTTTTAATCGAATCTGATGCAGGTTGTTGATAGGATGAAAATAACCCCGTCCTTCTTGTTTACGCCAACGATAGGCTAAAGTTTGTTTCCAATCAGGTGCTTCATTTTGGTTTAAAAAAGTGGTTTCTAAATAGCTGAGAAATTTATCAATACGTTTGAGGATTTTTTTAGGTGTAGGCATAATCAGTTTGTCATTAAAAAGGTAGAAAGCGATTTATCATTATACTGGATAGATGTCATGTATTTTTTTAGTTTATCGGTAGATATTGCTTTTCTTTAGGTTTTGACGTGCAATCATTTCATTACGACTTGTCCTATTTATTTGTCGAGTTTTAGCTTCTATTTCTTTAAGTAGTCCCGAGAAAAATAGGCTTCAATTTTGCAAGTTTATTAAGTTGTTATTAACAATGGTTCAGATGATTTTTATAACTAAAGATACGCTATACTTTTCAAATGTTTACAGTCAAAAATAATGGATATTTTCAAAAGCGTTTCAGAATATTGCTAATAATATAGCCCATTAAATTTTTTTATAAAACAGAATAAAACTCATCTATTTTACTTATTTTCTCAGTTACGCATTTTTAATGATTATTTGCAAACGAAAAGAGTAAGTTGCATTGCTTAATTATTTTTTCAATAGTTTGAATTTAAAGCATAAAATCCATTCAGACTTTTTAAATAACCGCTTATAGTTTTTTTGACCCATATAGACCTAAAAACACATTGATTTGAAGCAGATTTTTCATCATAATCTAAACTGAGTGTAGGATATTTAGATTTGCGTGATTTATTTAAGTCTTCAAGGTTATTCTTAATAAATATCGAATTCAGTTGCTTTTTTATAAGATGGGGATTGGCTAAAAAGTTCCCTATAAAATAGCTGAATAATTAATAATTTCAAGCATAAGTAAAATGGAGGGTTCTATGAAACTCATGCGATTGTTCTCAGTATTTCTACTGGGAGCATTTATCAGTGCAACAGCCTCGGCTGGTGACAGCACGACGGTCTCGCTTACCAATGGTAAGTTTAATAAAGATTCATCCTATGAAATTGAACTTAAAAGTCAAGATGGTAAGGTTTGGACTTATGAAGTTGATAAGAAAAAAGGTCATAACTTAAGTCATTGGGTTTTAGGTTTAAGCGAAGATTGCTCAGTAAAAAGTGCAAACCCATCTCATGATGGTCTCCAAGTTGATCCCAGTGTCAAACATATTGACGGTATCGAATTCTATGGCATGAAGTGGAATTCTGAAGGCGGCACATTTAAAATCACCTTTAATGAAGAATATCCTAAGAAAAATATTCCTGTCTTAGCTAAAGCAAGTAATGGTTACGGCACAGGCTCTATATCAGGCCCTGATTGTAGCAATCCTATTTCTGATGACTCAAGTTCTGATGATACTAGCAGCGATGATAGTTCTTCTGATAATTCAGGTTCTGACGATACTAGCAGCGATGACAGCAGCTCTTCTGATTCAGGTTCTGACAATACTAGCAGTGACGATAGTTCTTCTGATGATTCAAGTTCTGACGATACTAGCAGCGATGATAGTTCTTCTGATGATTCAAATGATGATTCAAATAATACTAATGCCAGCTCTTGTGATATTAACGGTGGAGATTCTGTAACGCTTACTGCGGGTGGTTCTAGTCAAGCAAATAAAGATAAACCAACTGATTACACTATTACTTTTGAGGGTGCAAGTGGTGATACTTGGACATATAGCGTTTACCGTGAAACAGGTAGTAATAAACGAGCTTTAAGCCACTGGTCACTGGGTATGGGCAATTGTAACGTGCTGAATACAACAGGTTCAGGTGCAGAAACAGGTAATGGTGGTAGTGAAACGGCTGATGGTGCTTTATCAGGTCAACCTCTTGTTAAATGGAATACGGATGTTTCAACTGATTCGAATAACCCTACCATTTTCACATTTACTTTAGATGGTGAATATGCAGCCACTAATGCACCGGTTGTTGCTAAAACAGGTGGTACTTATAAGCTGGATAATGGCACTATCACAACTCCAGATTGTAATACGCCAATATCTACAAGTTGTAGTATCAATGATGATTCTTCAAATCCGTCAAATGATGAACCTGAATGGGCTGATGGTTTCAGCGGTGAATACGTTGCTTGGGGTCAGCTAGGTAATGGTTCAGGTACAAGCTACTTCGGCGATACTTTATGGACAAATGATTCTATTTGCACCATGGCACAAGAAAATGTGTTAGACAAACCTTGGTACGAACCTCAATGGGTGAAAGCGCGTGGCAACATTGTTCTATTCACACAAGAAAATGGTCAGTGGGTACAAGGTGGCGAACTCAAAATGAAACTGTCTTTAGGTTGGTATATCGTACATCCTAAAAATAGCCGCAATTTGACAGGTGAAACCATTATTTGCCCAACAGAAATGCCAGATGGTGTTGAATTACCTGTTGAGTGTGCTGATGGCCCAGATGACAAATATGATGACGGTCATTACCTTACTTCAAATCAAGTGTTAACCAGTGATGAAAATGGTGTCATTGAGTTTGAAACTTTTGCTTGGTGGACAGGTGTTCCAGTTGGCTATCGTGATGCGTTGAATTTAGTCACAATTGATGGTTCTCCAGATTGGACAGGCAGAACTGAATACACTATTGGAAATCACTATAGTGGTACATTACGTGCTGGCGAAGAAGGTCAAGAATACTTATTAGCAAACCTTGATTTTGAAGGTCAATTACGTGGTATCGGTCGTGATGTGGCGTGGAATGCAGCATGGTCTCAAGTAGGTTGTGATTTACCAGCGGATGAAACTGACGAAGGTACAGAAGGTGAAGGCGATGAAACTGATGAAGGCACAGAAGATAACAGTGCTGAAAACAGTGAAGATGTAGCTTGCCCTGCGGGTTCTGACATGTTAGTTAAATTCGAGTGGAATGGTAGCCGTTATGTATTAGCAGGTGAAAATACATCTGGTATCATTTTACGCGGTACAACCATTGAAGAAATTGCCAATGCAACAAGTGGTCAATGGACAGCAGCCGTACCAATGGCTTATTTAGTCTTAGAAGGTGCGAATGATAGCCATGTTTATGACTTACAAGGTGCAAAAGCAGGTTCATTTTCTAAAGATGTATTAGATGGCAGCCCAGATATTTCTAATATGAAGTTCTGCGGCGATCCTGATGCACCTAAAGACTTTGATGACTTAGCAGTTGAGGGCGTTGAAGTGATTTCTAGTACACGGGTTTGGGCATTACCAGAATCTGAGTTGCTTTGTGATAATGATTGCGATATAGCATTGTTACATCGTTTCTCTGTTGAAGGTAATACGATTAATATCTTGAATCAAGCTGACTTATTACTTGAGTTAGAAATATCTAATATGAAGGGTTTACCTCTCAGATATGAATACATGTTCTTGAATGTTGGTCAATAAACCTTAATAGGCTTGCAATCAGCAAGTTGAAATGAAGCGGTACTTGGAT
>JAYQWJ020000272.1:0-2757 GCA_035829175.2 Candidatus Albibeggiatoa psychrophila | reverse complement strand
TATATAGGAAAATCTAACAATCGTTGATGAATGTTCTCAAACCCGCCATTACTCATAATAAGTATATTTTCATTCGGCTGCTGATTTCTGACTAATTGCTCAATTATCGACTGAGTATCAGTGCAAATATACGCTTTTGGCAAACTATCAGCGACAGTCTGCAACGACCACGTTAAATCATCCGGTTTATAAAAATACACCGTATCTGCTTGTTGCAATGAATCCGCTAACGGTGCTTGATGTATGCCCATTTTCATCGTATTAGAACGCATTTCTAAAACGGCGGTAATTGCTTGAGAACCCACTTTTTGACGTAAAGCGGTTAAAGTCGCCGCAATCGCTGTTGGATGATGGGCAAAATCATCGTACACATTGATTTGATTAACTGTGCCGCGTAATTCCAGCCGACGCTTAACATTACGAAATTCCGCCAACGCATCGCAAGCAATCGCACTGGGCACACCTGCATGTCGCGCACTGGCAATAGCAGCTAAGGCATTGTGTGCATTATGCAAACCAATCACATCCCATTGAACCCGACCTTGTAATTGCCGCTGAAAATACACTTCAAACTCAGAATAATCCACATTATGCTCACCTATCTGCCAATCGCTATTTTGACTGGCAAACGTTTCACGCTGACTCCATGGCTCTTTATCTAATACCTGCTGAATTGCCTCAACTGGCGGGTGAATCACTAAACCCGATTGCGGAATAATGCGTAAAAAATGTTGGAACTGGCGTTGAATCGCAGCTAAATCTGGGAAAATATCTGCGTGGTCAAATTCTAAATTGTTCAAAATGGCGGTTCTTGCGGGATAATGGACAAATTTAGAACGTTTATCAAAAAAAGCCGTATCATACTCGTCAGCTTCAATCACAAAAAATGGGCTATCAGTTAGTCGTGCGGAAACGCCAAAATTTTCAGGAATGCCGCCAATTAAAAAACTGGGATTTAAATTTGCGTATTCCAAAATCCATGCAAGCACACTACTGGTTGTGGTTTTACCATGCGTGCCTGCCACCGCTAAACACCAACATCGGCGCAATACATTTTCAGACAACCATTGTGCAGCAGAAATATAAGGGATATTTTGCTCTAAGACATATTCTACAGCAGGATTACCTCTTGATAAGGCATTGCCAATAATCACACAATCAGGTGCAGGCTTAAGTTGCTCAGGTGCATAACCTTCAAAATAAGTGATATTCTGTTCAGTAAGTTGGCTGCTCATTGGTGGATAAATTGCTTTATCAGAACCTGTGACTTTGTGACCAAGCTGTTGTGCGATGACCGCAATGCCCGCCATAAAAGTACCGCCAACGCCTAAAATATGAATGTGCATTATGGTGTAAGTGCTTCTGGTGATATCGGGAAAAAAGATTGAAGAATAACAATCGTGACCAGTAAATAAACAAATGTAATTACGAAACCGACAAAGAATTCACTCGATAACGCATGACGTAAAATATGGGCGTAAACCGTAATATTCCAACCGACTAATAAAAGTGCTAAGATTTGGGCTAAGCCAATGTCTACACTGATGGATTTGAAATATAATTCTAATAATAAAATTGGCAGAGCAATCAGATGAAAAAAGATGTCAACCCCAATAATGGCGGTCAATGTTTTCATGATTCTTGAGTAATGCCCTGTCAGGTATAACAAACTAAATGTGAGAAAAAACGTAATATTTATTTCAACAAATGTTTGTAAAAGGGCTTTTAAAATCGGAATTTCAAACAAAATGGGGATAATTGTAGATATACCCATATAAACGACTGCGACCAGCAATAGAAATGCTTTTGAATTAGGTAAGTCTTGAGGCCCCAATTCCAGTTTGCAGATTTTAAAAAAGGTATGGGCAATGACATAAAGTGTTTGTAACATGGATTTTATCAATTTTTATAGTGTTATTGAATGCAATATTTTAGCGATGTTTCTTGATTTCAATACACCATATCATAACTAATAGTTTAAATTAAACCTAAAACCCTAGCAGCCGCTATTTATAAGATTTATAATAGTGTTAAATTTATTATTTAGGAAAACGATAGGAAACAATATGCCGCATTTTAATTATGAGCAAGCCCGTTTTAATATGATAGAGCAACAAATTCGCCCTTGGGATGTACTTAACCAGAGCATATTAGATGTTGTGGCAGAAGTGCCACGTGAGAAATTTGTCCCCTCTGAGTATCATGCATTGGCGTTTGCTGATGTCGAACTTCCTTTAGGTCATGACCAAGTCATGATGTTTCCTCGTTTAGAAGCACGATTGTTACAAAGCCTATCGATTAAACCCACTGATCGTGTATTGGAAATCGGTACAGGTAGTGGTTATTTAACTGCATTATTGGCGAAATTGGCTGAGCATGTGGATAGCGTGGATATTTATGAAGACTTGGTTCAACAAGCTGAGAAAAAATTAGCGGGTTTGGATAATGTGTCTTTGAGCGTGGGCAATGCTGTACAAGGTTGGAAAACGGATATTCAATATGATGTGATTATTTTAACAGGCTCAATTCCTTTTTTATCTTCACATTTCAAACAACAACTTAAACCAAATGGGCGTTTATTTGCGATTGTGGGTGAAGCACCAATTATGGAAGCCTTGGTTGTCACTCGTTTTAGTGATACTGAATGGCAGGTTGATAGTTTATTTGAGACTTCTCTTACTGAATTAGTTGGTGTGACTAAACCGAATCAGTTTGTTTTATAAAAGATTGAATAATCAATGGTTCAGACAGTTTTTG
>JAYQWJ020000271.1:0-6061 GCA_035829175.2 Candidatus Albibeggiatoa psychrophila | reverse complement strand
AATAAAACGTGAAAATGGTTTGAGAGCTTTACGCATTCCAGAACGTGTTTCACCATAACGCCACCAATATTTGCGATGTCCATCTCTTCTTACTTTTTCTCGAACAGGTTTGACATTCTTTAAAACATATTCAAAAGGCTTTTCAAAATAACTTGCGTCTTCTTCAGACATATCCACACCAAAATCAATAATCCAAGTATCTGAATAACGGCGCGTCACATCCATACCATTTGCCCAAGGGCGCAACACATCACTGTTTGGACGACCATTGACATTTGGTAATTTTAACCATTCACGGGCTAAATCGCCTGCAATATCAAAAGCCCCATTTTTTTGTGTTCCAATAAAAGAAATTCCCTTGTTTTCAGCTAATTTTTGAGCCAAAGTTAAATCCGCAATTGGCTCACTTGAACCCGTTAAATCCGCAAAAATCTCATTGACAGGTTTGCCATTCAAGGTAATCTCATCACTTTGCTTAGCAAAACAGACTAATGAAACCCGCACCGCCGCGCCATCATTGACCCATTCCTCATCACTCCACGCCTCAAAGATAACGCCTGACTCTCTAATCCGTTCCAAAATCTTACGATTAGCCCCGCCACGAATCGAATTAGTCGACACCAACCCCACCGCTTTCACATGCCCTTTTTCCAATTCGCGCCGCGCCTTCTCAAACCAATACGTGACCAAATCCGCGCCACCCGGAATCCGTCCCTTATACAAATGGCGTAAATAATTCACATACTCCTCGCCTAAAACATTAATCATGCGCTTATCGCCTAAAAACGGGGGATTACCGACAATAAAATCCGCTTTTGGCCAACGCACCTCACTCCATTTTCCCGTTATAATCGCATCCTTATTCGCAATCTGATTCAACGGCTGCAACACAGGATTTCGATTAATTTCAATCCCATGCGTCAACAACCATTGTAAATGCCCAATCCAAATTGTCACCCGCGCCAACTCCGCCGCATACGGATTTACTTCAATGCCCAATACATTTTGCGGACTGGTATTCATTGAAAATTGACCGCCCAAACCCACCGCCAATTGCTCCGCTTCTAAATTAACTTGATGCTCCAAATCCTTCAAACTACTCAACACCAAATACAAAAAATTACCCGAACCACACGCGGGGTCTAACACCTTCACCTGCTTTAATCGCTGTAAAAATTCGTGAAATAAATCCCGCGCCTTCTTTGGAATCGACTTTTTAGCTTTGGATTCTTTTAAAACTTGCTCAATTTCCACTTTAGTATTTGCCCAATCCGCCCGTAACGGTCGCAACACCACGGGTTCAACCAGTCGCATAATAGATTGAGGATCAGTATAATGTGCACCCAATTGACTGCGTTTATCAGGGTCTAAACCGCGCTCAAATAAAGTACCAAAAATAGACGGCTCAATATCTTTCCAATTCTGACGTGAAACTTTCAACAACAACTTAATATCATCTCCATCCAACGGCAAAACCGCAATTTTTTCAAACAAACCACCATTAAAATAATCAATCAAATCAACCCCAAATACCCCGCCTTCATTCATTTTCTGAAATAACTCTTGAATCATATCTTCAGGCACTAATTTAGAACGCTTCTCACATACGGTTAAAATATGCGTTAACAACCGCCGACCATCAAACAACCCCGCATCCTCAGCAAATAAACAAAACAATAACTGACTGATAAAATGGGCAACTTTGGGCGCGGCATGTCCTTGCTCACGTAACTTCTGCGCCAAACTGGCAAATTCCTGCGCCACAACTTCCGTTACTGCGGTTCGGGTTTTACTCGGTTTCAATCGCTCAGGATCGGAAAATACAGCTTTTAATAATCGTAATGTTCGGGGTTCACGGAAATCCTCTAAACTAATTTGATGAATCTCTTGCACCATATAAGTGAAATTGGTGTAAATCCGAATCGTTTCCATATCCGACACAATCAATAACGGCGGATGTTCCAATTTATAACGCTGCAACTGATCAAACGCTTTGTCTAAATTCTTATTCTTGCCCTTATATTCCCACGCAAAAAAACCGCGTTTATACACATCCGCCCAGCCTCTTCTGCCATCTTGTTTACTGGCTTCTTTCTCAAATGTATACCAAGTGCCTTGCGGGTCAGCCTCGGCAGGCGTTAGCTCATCCAATAAACGACATAAATCAATAAAATGCTCCTGTGAACCAGAACGCTCTTTAAGCTCAGAAGCGTGCCATTTCTTGATAAATTGTTCAGGGGATAATTTAGGCATATTAGTTATTTTTATAAAGTGTTTAGTGAATGCGGAAAATCATAACAGATAATTTTATAGCACTTGAAGAAATATTAAGATATAGCGATATTAAAATACCAATAATTTATGCTCATTATTCCCCCGAAATACTGAGAACAAGTAAAAACGCTAAATCCTTTAAATTCGTTGATAATTGAGGGGCAAAACAGTAAATAAACAGGTCTTTTTGCTTTTATTATCAATACATTACTAAAAAACAGTCACATTCTTGTCATAAATCACTTGACGCACGGACATTTACTCAGTATTTTATTGCGTTGCAGCAAACTTATAGTAATCCTAAAAAAAATTTATTAAAAGAGGTGGACATACATGGCAACGCATAAGCGACCTTTGTCGCCGCATCTTGGCATTTACAAGCCGCAATTGACATCTTTAATGTCTATTTTGCATCGCGCTACGGGTGTTGTGTTAGCAGTGGGCTTATTACCACTCACTTACTGGTTATATAGCATCTCTCTAGGCCCAGAAGCTTATGAAAGAGTGCAAAATATTATTGGCTCTCCTATTGGCTTAGTGTTCTTATTTGCTTGGTCATTCGCTTTATTTTATCACCTCTGTAACGGCATTCGTCACTTAGGCTGGGATGCGGGTATGGGCTTTGATATTAAAACAGCTTATACAACGGGTTATCTGGTCTGGGGCGCGGCATTTGCGTTAACCGCAGGTGCTTGGCTACTGGCGATAATGAGAGGGACTTTATAATGAAAAGACTTTTCAACAAAGACACCAGCTACCGTAGCCATTTAGGTCAAGTGCGTAACTTAGGTTCATCGCATAACGGTACGCATCATTTTATTACTCAACGCTTAACTGCGATTGCTTTAATCCCCTTGGTTTTTTGGTTTGTTTGCTGTTTGACCTCAATGGCGACTGCAACTCATGCGGAAGCCGTTGAATGGGTGAATTATCCACCTAACACGGTTTTATTCTCAATCTTAATTTTGGTCTCAATTCATCACGCACATTTAGGTTTGCAAATGGTGGTGGAAGACTATATTCATACGTCTGTGATGAAAGCTTTAATCACGGTTGGTATGAAATTCTTCATGATTGCGTTAACGATTGCTTCTGTCATTGCAATTTTCCGCATCATCTTTGTTTTTGGAGGATAAGCCAGCATGTCATCAGCATACAAAATTATTGACCACACCTATGATGTCGTGGTTGTCGGCGCAGGTGGTGCAGGCTTACGCTCAACCTTCGGTATGGCAGAGAAAGGCTTAAAAACCGCTTGCTTAACTAAAGTATTCCCAACACGTAGCCACACGGTTGCAGCGCAAGGTGGTATGAGTGCGTCATTAGGTAACATGGGTGAAGACTCATGGCAATGGCACATGTATGACACCGTAAAAGGCTCTGACTGGTTAGGCGACCAAGACGCAATTGAATATATGTGTCGTGAAGCCGTTCCCGCAGTCATCGAATTAGAACATTATGGCGTACCCTTCTCACGTACTGAAGAAGGTAAAATTTATCAACGTCCTTTCGGTGGTATGACGACGAATTACGGCGAAGGTATTGCACAACGTACCTGTGCAGCAGCGGACAGAACAGGTCACGCAATTTTACATACCTTGTACCAACAATCTTTGAAGCATCAAGCTGAATTCTTCATTGAATATTTCGCATTAGATTTAATCATGGAAGATGGTGTTTGTCGTGGCGTAATGGCATTAAATATGGCAGAAGGCACAATTCACCGTTTCCGCGCCCATACCGTGGTATTAGCGACAGGCGGTTATGGTCGTGCATACTTCTCAGCCACATCAGCCCATACCTGTACAGGTGACGGCGGCGGCATGGTATTACGTGCAGGCTTACCAACCCAAGATATGGAGTTTGTTCAATTCCATCCAACAGGCATTTACGGCGCAGGCTGTTTGATTACGGAAGGTGTTCGTGGTGAAGGCGGTTACTTAACCAACTCCGAAGGCGAGCGTTTCATGGAACGTTATGCACCGAATGCGAAAGATTTAGCTTCTCGTGACGTGGTGAGCCGTTCAATGACCATGGAAATCCGTGATGGTCGTGGCGTGGGTGGCGATACAGATCACATCTTCTTGAACTTAATGCACTTAGGGCCTGAAGTCATCGGCGAACGTTTACCGGGAATCGCAGAATCTGCGCGTATTTTCGCAGGCGTTGACGTAACTAAAGAACCTATTCCAGTCATCCCAACAGTACATTACAACATGGGTGGTATTCCAACCAACTATCATGGTGAAGTGTTAACCCTTAAAGATGGCGACCCAGATTCAGTGGTACCGGGCTTAATGGCAATTGGTGAAGCGGCGTGTGTTTCTGTTCATGGTGCAAACCGTTTAGGTTCTAACTCATTGTTAGACATCGTGGTATTTGGTCGTGCTTCTGCAATTCGTTGCTCTGAACTCATTAAAGAAGATCAAGCACATAAACCATTACCGAAAGATGCGGGCGACAACTGCTTGGCGCGTTTAGACAAATTACGCAATGCTAAGGGCAGCACCCCAACAGCAGATTTACGTTTACGGATGCAACGTACCATGCAATCTGACGCAGCGGTATTCCGTACAGGCGAAAGCTTGCAAGAAGGCGTGAACAAAATGGATGAAGTGTATAAAGCATTTGACGACATCCAAACCACTGACCGTTCATTAATCTGGAACTCAGATTTAATTGAAACCTTAGAACTCGACAATTTACGCACACAAGCAGTTGTGACAATTAACTCTGCATTGAATCGTAAAGAAAGTCGTGGCGCACATGCTCGGGAAGATTACCCTGATCGTGATGATGCAAATTGGATGAAACATACTTTGTCGTGGATTGATGAAGCAGGTAAAGTGACTTTGGATTATCGTCCAGTTCACACTTATACCTTGACTGATGAAATCGATTACATTCCACCTAAAAAGCGTGTGTACTAAGGGGATAATACGATGGCTGAATTTAAACTACCTGCCAACTCGGTTGTTAAAAAAGGTAAAAAGGTCAACGAAGCGAAAGGCGCGACAAACGTCAAGAAGTTTCATGTTTATCGTTGGGACCCTGATACAGGCGAAAACCCACGTACAGATACTTATGAAGTTGATTTAGACAATTGCGGGCCTATGGTGTTAGACGCATTGTTGAAAATCAAGAATGAAATTGATCCAACATTAGCATTACGCCGTTCATGTCGTGAAGGGATTTGTGGTTCTTGTGCGATGAATATCGATGGCACGAACACCTTAGCCTGTACCAAAGCGATTGATGACATTAAAGGTGATGCGAAAGTATATCCATTGCCACACATGGAAGTGATTAAGGATTTAGTCCCTGATTTAAGTCATTTTTATGCACAACATGCGTCAGTTGAACCTTGGATGAAAACAGCGACTGCGATTCCACCAGACCGTGAACGTTTACAGTCTAAAGAAGATCGTGCGAAGTTGGATGGCTTATACGAGTGTATTTTATGTGCGTGTTGTTCAACCAGTTGCCCAAGTTATTGGTGGAACGGTGATTTATACTTAGGGCCTGCGATTTTATTACAAGCCTATCGTTGGATTATTGATAGCCGTGACGAAGCAACAGGCGATCGTTTAGACGAATTGGAAGACCCATTCCGTTTATACCGTTGTCATACCATTATGAATTGTACAAACACTTGTCCTAAAGGCTTAAACCCAGCTAAAGCGATTGGTGAAATTAAGAAATTATTAGTTGATAGACGCTAAGATTTTTTAAAGTATTATTTGTGATTAGAAAAGCCTCTGCTGACTTGGTTGGTGGGGGCTTTTTT
>JAYQWJ020000270.1:0-2708 GCA_035829175.2 Candidatus Albibeggiatoa psychrophila | reverse complement strand
ATTCAACAGATGAAACGGGTGACGCTGAAACGGATGATTCAACAGATGAAACGGGCGACGCTGAAACGGATGATTCAACAGATGAAACGGGTGACGCTGAAACGGATGATTCAACAGATGAAACGGGTGACGCTGATACTGATAACACCACGAGTTCAGACGATTCAACAACGTAATTAAATTAAACTGTAGAAATAAGCGTGTTTTGTTTCTATAAAAAAATAACATCACTCCAAGAGTTTTTATGTCTAATCAAAAACGTATAGGCATTGTTGCTGCCAATCATACTGGTTATGTGGAAGCCGTATTATCCTGTATTGAACAAGGTAATATTGCCGTTCCTTTACGCAGTATTGATGATGAATATCGTATTAATGCTGCAAAAGTAGAGCAAATCATAGAACCTGTACAAGGTGGTATGTGGATGCAAAGGCACTTTACGCCACACGATAAAGATGAATTAGCCTTGATTGCTTTTACATCAGGCACAGAAGGCAATCCTAAAGGAGTAATGTTAACTCAACGTAATTTAGCTAACGTTGTGCAACGATTAAATGATTTAATGCAAGTAGATGATACGATTCGTGAATATATCGGTGTACCCGTTTATCATTCTTTCGGTTTAGGACGTTGTCGCGCCGTATTGGCAGCAGGTGGACAATTTTTTATTCCGCATAGTTTTAATCCTTCTGAAATTGCCAGCATGTTAAAGGATGGACAAATCAATGCTATCTCTTCTGTTCCTAGTTTATGGCGAATTTTATTAGAACATAAAGATATTATTGGTAAATTGGGCGAAAAGGTAAAATGGATTGAAATTGGTAGTCAATACATGAGCGGTTCGGAAAAGCAAGCGATGAAAGAATTGTTTCCCAACGCTTGTATTATTCAGCATTACGGCTTAACTGAAGCATCTCGCACAACATTATTACCTATCCATGCAACCTCAGGCGAACAACTAGATTCAGTCGGCGCATTATTACATCAAGATATTGAAGTGCGTTTAACTGAAGATGGGCAAATTGCCATTCGCGGCTCTCACATTGCCCAAGCTTATATTATTGATGGTCAAGAGCAAAATCTATGCGATGAAGAAGGTTGGTTGATTACCAAAGATTTAGGACACATTACTGATGATTATTTATATTATGACGGTAGAGCGGATGATGTCATTAACTGTGGCGGCTTAAAAGTATCACCCGATTTGTTAGAGACTGAAATTGCTGCAACATTGGGATGTAATAATAGTTTTGCCATTTGTCGCAAACCAGACTCATTGCGTGGAGAAGGTTTTTTAATTGCCATGCTTCCAGAGTGTCCAGTTGACGCACAAACACTACATGACACGGTGTTGCATCTTACCCAACAAATGGGCATTAATGCCGCCAATGCAATTCATACTAAAACCGTTCAAACATTGCCCCGCACTGCAACAGGTAAAATCCAACGCAAAGTATTGGCTAAACAATATATAGAGCAATATACGCCTGCGCCAACAGAACAGCAAAATATTGAGATTAGCTCAGTACAACAAGCATTTTATAAAACCTTAAAATCATCCCATATTACAGCAGAAGATACGTTTATTTCATTGGGTGGCGACTCATTGTCTTATGTTCAATTATCTATATTGCTAGAACGTTATCTTGGTCAATTGCCCAAAAATTGGGAACAACTCACTATTCAAGAATTAGAGACATTAGAACCGAAACATAACCAAATCAGTTGGATGGAAAGTAATGTTTTATTTCGCGCCTTTGCCATTATAGGCGTTGTAGTGAACCATGCAGAATTGATTAAAAGTAGCTATATTGCGGGTGGTGCGATGCTATTATTATTAATTGCAGGTTTAAATTTTGCGCGTTTTCAAAGTGAAAGTTTATTGCAAGGACGCTGGTGGCAACCAATTAGCTCACTGTTACAGAATCTATTAATACCGTATTTAATTATTGCTTTTGCATTCCAATCATATAAAGG
This sequence comes from Candidatus Albibeggiatoa psychrophila, assembly GCA_035829175.2. Lineage (GTDB taxonomy): Bacteria > Pseudomonadota > Gammaproteobacteria > Beggiatoales > Beggiatoaceae > Albibeggiatoa > Albibeggiatoa psychrophila. Next base: position 731 of record JAYQWJ020000270.1, on the reverse strand, counting down.
CGGTTATGATTTAAGCGTATTTCTGCTTTATGGCAACTTTATCTCGCCACATGGAGCTAATGCAATATTTCCCGTTTGGTTTATCCAAGTGTTAGCACAATCTATTTTATTATTTTCACTGATTGTCTTTATATTTAGAAAACAAGCCGCGCATACCGTATGGCAATTTAGTTTGACCGTATTAGCAATAACAATAATTTCACGTTTATTAATGCCTTATGTTTGGGATACCGCCATATTATATAATCGCGTACCACACATGATGATTTGGCTATTTGCAATCGGGTGGGCGATTCACTTTGCACATCACAAACAACAAAAAATCATACTGACACTCATTATTATCAGCATTCCATTGTCACAATATGGTATGACGGCATATTCATGGTGGATTATATTAGGCGGTTTAGCGATTTTATGGCTGCCTTATATTCCAGTTTGGAAGCCTATAAAAGTGGCTGTACAGTGGTTAAGTGCTTCAGCATACTACATCTTTTTAACTCACATGATTTTTATTCATATATTAACCAATATATTGAACATTCATTATCCAATACTCAGCGTAGCGACTACATTAGCAGGTGGCATCATAACTTGGCTAGTGATGCAAACCGTTTTACAGTGGATATTCGCGCTACGATTAAAATCGAAATAATACATTTATATTTTAGCAGTTTGAATCATATCTGGATTACATTCACCGCAACCTAAATCGCTTCAATACTGGACAC
>JAYQWJ020000269.1:0-6529 GCA_035829175.2 Candidatus Albibeggiatoa psychrophila | reverse complement strand
ATAAAGATGCGGAAATTCAACGTTTAACCAAGGAAATGGATAAAATCCGCAAAGACTTGGATAAATGCCAAGCAAAGCTGAATAATCCTAAGTTTACCGCGCGTGCGCCCGAGAAAATCGTCAATGTTGAAAAGCAACGGGTTGCCGATTTTACCAGTGCTTTACAGCAGTTAGATGCACAGTTAGAGAAGATTAAGGGGATTTAAGTATTTGTATAATATAGGAGTTCATGTTTTTTGCGTGACTCCTTTCTTTTTGATTCGGCAATTTTTTATGTTACTTAAATTCTGTCTTTATTTAAAAAAAGTGTTTTTCACTATATTAAAGTTATTTTATTAATTATTATGCTCTGTGTGCTTTTCTATCATCATTCTATAGTTTATTGTATATATTGCATTTTTTAAGGTAACTTATATCTGCGGGGTTAATGTAAAAATATCATTTTAAATATTAAATGATTAAAAATAAACTTAACTATGGTACAATAATTTTTCGTTCAAAATATGATTTATTTTTCAAATGAAAACAACAACCGTATTGGGATTGAGTGCCAGCTTAAGAGCCAAGAGTCCATATTTAGATATTACTCAATTACTTGAAAAGTATAACCCCACTGATTTAGACAGTGTATTAGCTATTATTAAGGATAGTAACCTCACAAATAGTGATGCCAGTTTGTTAATTGCTTTATGGAATGCGAAAAAAATGGGAGCTACTATAGGGAATGTCAACTTATTACGTCATTTTAGAACAAATAATAATGTAGCTCATCAAGATGAATTAGAAAAGATATTACAGCAAGCTGATGCAATAATCATTGCTACACCTGTTTATTTTGGCAATGCTAGCTCATTATTTCAAAAATTAGTTCAATTTATTGCTAATAACAAGCAGGTTAAAAAGTCCTTAGAAGGAAAAATATTTGCAGGTATTGCAGTTGGTGCTAAGAGAAATGGTGGTCAAGAGACATCATTGGTATATATGATGATAGATATGATGAATCTTGGCATGGTAACGCTAGGCAATGGGGCAGATACGACCGCTCAATATGGAGGCACTGTTGTTGCTGGTGGCAAAGGTAGCATGTGTTCTGATGAATTTGGGATTCAATGTAGTGCAGGTTTAGGTAAGCATGTTGCTATAATAGCGCAGCATTATCATGATGAACAAATAAGAAATACACCAATAGCGTTTGATTTTTGGATGCTACAAGAACAACATAAAGAAGTAGAAAACTATATTAAGCCTTTTATTAAAAATCTAGAACAAGAAGGTGTTAATGCAACTTTAAAGGAAATATATAATACCCATATCATAAATTGTTTAGCATGTGATGAATGTCCTGATCCAAGTAGTACGTATGGGTGTATTGTCAGTAAAAGCCGCGATTATTTATTACAATCAAATCAAGATTTACTAAAAGCTGAGGTGATTGTACCAATCATGTACTCACCAAAAGATAATGTTAATATAGAATCCATGGCGCAAATTTTTATTGAACGGGGGCGATTTATACGTAGAGATAACTATCGTCTAAGTCAAAAACTTATTATTCCTTTGGTTTTTAGCGATATATCTAAAAATGAACACCTTGATTTACGTATGATAACAGCTTTGATTAGGCACAATACCATAATTTATAAGCCTATTAATGGCATACTTTATAATGGTGTCTTGTTAAATGGTGAAGAGATTAACCTGCATCTTCAACAAGCATTAGAATGGGCTAAGAGTCACATAGTAGAAGACTCTTCAGATATAACACATCTCAACCTTACCTATAATCCAATCGGCTATGAAGCAACTATCTAACTTTTTTACAATAATTGGATTAGGCATTTTATTTTTGCCAAATTTAGTATTAGCAATGGAAAAACCAAATGGCTTTCCAACTAAATCACTTGAAATCATTGTTCCCTATGGTCAAGGGGGTGGTTCTTATCAAATGGCAAGTAATTTTGCTCAAAGTTTAAAAACAATTATTGGTGTTGAAGTTGATGTCATTGCAATGCCTGGTAGTTTCGGCATAGAAGGTACTAACCATTATATGAAGCGAGAGGCTGATGGTTATAGTATTTTGCAACAAGTCGATATTATTGCGAGTTTATATGCTGTAAAAAAAATAGAGATTAATCCAGTGGTTGACCTTACTCCACTTGCCATTACACAAATAGCGGTTAGTCAGATTTATATTTCAAATTTAGATTCTCGTTTTAAAAATTGGCCTGAGTTTTATGATTATGGTACTCGATCTAATAATAAAATTAGCATAGCGACAGTTGGCTCAAAAGAGTCTATGGAGCAGCTCAGCATGAAAATATTAGAATTTGCAACTTCCATTAGTACACAGCAAGTACCGTATGATCGTCCTGCATTACGTTATATGGCTTTGGTAGAAGGTCGTGTTGATGCATTGTTTGAACAACCTGGGGATGTAGCTCCCTTTTTAAATAGAAAATTAATAAAACCAATCCTCACTTTAGTATCAAAACAGCATTTAACCGATGATTTTGGTAATACTCCAACTCTTGATGATTTTGGTCTTAATATTACGCTACCACAGCGGTTTCGGGGTTTTTTCATTAATACAAAAGTAGATGATGAACGCAAAAAATACCTTGAATGGGCATTGAAGCAAGCTTATAATTCTGATTCTTTTAAAACATTTAATAAAAATCAACATGTGATTACTAACAGTTATCGCAATATTGAACATGCAACGTTGTTGATGAAAGAAAACATTAAATTCTATCAAAAAATAAATATCAAAAAATAAATATCAAATTATATCGTGTCCATGCATCGTTATATTTGGCTCTAACAATAGGTAGACTATGCTAAAAAATATGGTTAAACATATTCCTGCTTTTGTTATTACAGCATTGTCATTGTTGTTATTACTATATATTGGCTATAGTGATGCTAAGCATTCATATCAACAAGCACAATTTGATAGGCTAATTTTTGAAACTGAGATTGCTACTGCATTAATGGAGGATTTTCTCAAGATTGGTTTGCCATTAGATATGATAAGTGACTTTTTAGAGAAAAAGACAGCACTTGGCAAATTTGCGGGATTTGAGGTTTTTAATAACAAAAACTTTAATCAGAATGAAGTTAGCATCACAGTCTCAGATACAACTGGAAAAATATATTTTTCAAACAATACTGCTAGCTCAGAACAGCTAGGAGAATTACAAGGTGCTATTGAAGGTACTCAAATTCTTGTATACCGTCAACATTATCAGCTAAAAGTAGAGTTATATAATAAGTTTGAAGAGTTAGCTGGTTATTTACAAGTTTATATTCCAAAAACATTAATTACTCAAGTTATCAATAAAGAGTTTAAATACCTTCCCATTATTTTGCTACTGAGCTTATTATTATTTTTTATTTTACTCTTCTTCTTGAAATTTGATAATCAACAGAAATCTCTTTTTATCGCTTATGGTACATCATTTGCGATTATGTCGATATTCGTTATTATTACTTTATTAAGTGTATATGAGCAGTCAGCACATTTAAAAATCAGAGAACTATCCAACTCTCTTACTCAAAGACTAAGTGCTGTTGTTGAAAGTAATATAGAATTTGGCAATGTTGATGGTTTACATGAAATATTACTTGAATATCAAAAATTGGATGGTGATATTGAAAAAGTTGCATTGATAGAAAACAACAAAATTACTCAACACCATAGTGATATTGGTGAAGAATGGCCAAAAGATAATGATAATGAATATTTACCTTATATTGCAGATAGTTCAACTCAGGTAGCAATTGCACTTCGCCCTGGGATTATTTTCAATAAAGTATTGCAAGCTGTTAAAAATCTAGTCACTTTATTTATTGGCTCATGTTTGATGGCATATCTATTCTTCACTATTGCTATGTCAATACAGAATAAACACACTGTAAAAAAAGACTATGATGCCAGCGACCATAACAGAAAGCAACGCTCTGAATTATTAGAACAAACAATCATGCCTATTTGGTTTTTAATGGTTTTTGCTGACTCCTTGACTATTTCCTTTTTGCCTCATTATTTACATAATATCTTATCAGCCCAGCATATTTTGAGCTTTATGGAGTCCGTACTATTTTCATCATTTTTTATCGGTTTTACTTTGGTTTTAGTACCTGCTAGCAAATTCATCAAAAATGATAATATTGAGAAAGCTATTATTTGGGGGATTTTTATATATGGTGCAACGATGATTGGTATAGCTTTTAGTGCTGATTTTTATCAATTATTGATACTTAGAGTTATTTCTGGTGCTGCACAAGGCTTAATATTTATTAGCGTACAAAATTATATTCAAAATATCGCCAGTAATGATATGACAACTAAAGGCGGTACAATTCTAGTATTTGGCTTTAATGGTGGTATTATTTCTGGTAGTGCAATTGGCTCTCTTTTAGTAGGTGATATTGGAGAACAGGGTGTATTTTTTAGTGCAGCAATTATTAGTTTTATTACAGCACTATTTACACTTTTGTTTGTACCTCAGTTAAATAAAATGATAACCATGTTTAACCTAACCAAAAAAGAACCTCTAAAAACAGACAAAAACTTAAAACAGCCTGCTGCTTTTTCTACTATTATAAGAGATGGTGAATTTTTAAGAACATGGATACTTGTTGGTGCAACAAGCAAAGCGGTTTATACAGGCGTTACAATTTTTGCAATTCCATTATTAATGCAAGAGTTATCTTATTCAACTGCTGATATTGGTTTAGCTTTAATGGTTTATGCAGGCATCGTGTTAGTCATTAACCAAAAAGTTGATTGGATGGTAAGAAAGATCAAATTACGCTATTTGTTAACCATTGCTATTATATTAAGTGGCATTGGCGTAATGATGCTTGGATTAGTAGATTCATCAGGTGGTTATACTACAGCGCTTATTTTCACTTCAATGGCAGTTTTAGGATTAGCAAATGGTATGATTAGCGCACCTGTTGTCAGTCATATCTTGGATACAAACACTAATCGAACAATTGGTAAGAAAATGACGACCGCAATTTATCGCTTGCTAGAACGCATTGGTCATATTGCAGGACCGTTAATTATTGGGTGGCTATTAATACAATCTGGAAATGACTTAAAAGTTATTTCTTTGTTTGGGATGGCTATGTTGGTATTTGGTATCATCTTTTTTATATTTGGATTTGACCTGAAAGCTTCAAATGAAAGAAAATCCACAGGAACTTCAAATTATTAACCTGGAAGATCAGGTACTGCTTAAAGCTGTTAGAGATGCACAATTATTAATATTATATATTGTTAATAATAATGCTTTACAAGCAGATGAAGCCACTATTCAAACTATTGTTAATACAAAGTATTTATTGCAGAATGGGGAATGGTCAACAGAGAATGAGGTGGCTTTTTGGAGTGCGCTTAGTTTACTAACTAATACAATAAAACCAGTTACCTTAGCTAGTATTAAAGAAAACTATTATGTTAAAGATAGCAAAGGGCTGTTTCGTACACGACTTGGTTCGCAAGCACAAAAAGCAAAGTTTAAATATAGCATATTGGCATTTTTTGCTCTAGTAGTACTGTTATTTACTCAAATTTATTGGATTGTTGGTAATAGTGCTTACGAAGAGATAAATTTACTTTTTGAAAAACGCCAAAAATTACGCCTTGAGTTGCAAAGAGAAAGAGAAAGAGAAATAAGTACAAGTACAAGTGTAAATGCAATTACAGGACTGGAAGCAATTTACAACCAGAAGATAGATTCTAACTTACATATTTTAAATTTATGGAATAAAGTCTGGTCTTCACTTGTACCGCCACAATTATTTATTCCAAAAATTAGAGAGTATCGAATAACTAAGCTCAAAAGTGACATATTAGTACAATTACAAAGCAAGTTAAAAACAGATATAGATTCTAAAAAAAAAATACACGACACAAACTCAGATATAGATGATTTAAAATCGTATATAGATGATTTAAGCAAGCCATTGGTAGGTAATGAAAACGACATGGTTAGAAAGGGTAAATTAAAGTTAGCTGTATTAGATGCGCGACATAAATTATTCACAGCACTACTCTATGCCAAGTTTGTATTAATTATACTTCATTCCTATTTATTACCACTTTTATACGGAATGATGGGCAGTATTGTATATACGTTGCGCACACTATCAAAAAATATAGAAAATTTAACTTACCAATCCTCCCATCAAATAAAATATAATTTGCATATTGTTCTTGGAACTTTATCAGGGCTTATTGTTGGTTTTTTCCTAAAGCCAGAAGAACCTACTTTCGGTATTGCTATGCCGTCAATGGCATTAGCATTTTTAGCAGGATATAATGTCGAGATATTATTTTCGGTTATGGATGAATGGGTAAAAAATTTTTTAGCGACGAAATAATAGAGTTGTTTCACAAAGCGGATATATAGTCAAATCCGTATGAAGAGATATTATTTTAAGGCAAGAGAAGGCGGTTCACGCCGTCATTGTTACAACCAATTACTCGCTTATTTCAAAGATAACAAATGGTCTAAAT
>JAYQWJ020000268.1:0-7165 GCA_035829175.2 Candidatus Albibeggiatoa psychrophila | reverse complement strand
CCTTGCATATAAAGACCATTCCAAATTGTGCAGTTGCAACATAATTTCGACCATATCACACCGCTAATAACAAAAATGATTTACACAACGACAATAAACTTTTATTTTGAAATGGGTTTTCTATATCAATAGATACAAATAAGAGTCATTTGAAGAGCTGCAAATAGATTGTTTGAAGCTAAAATGATATTAATCAATTGCTTATATATAGTGAAATATCATACAATAAGTGCGGTTTTTATTTTAGAATATATCATTTCAAACAGTATTAAATATTTAACTCTTCAAAACAATTAATTGCTTTATTTTCAGGGGGTGAAAATGAGACAACCTATTAAGTTAACAAACTTTTTTGTCCTGCTATTTTCGGCTAAGACATTTTTGTTATTGTTCATTATTATTTTATCTTTACTTATTATCCAGAATAAAAAAAATCTTGTTACAAGCACTGAATCTCGCTATGTATCCTACACTTTAGCGAATGAATTATTACATAGTTCCGATGACTTAACCCGATTAATCAGAACCTATGTCATAACGGGAGATGCTCGCTATGAACAACAATTTTGGGATTTACTGGCAATTCGTAATGGTGAACAACCACGCCCGCAAAATTATCACTCAATTTATTGGGATTTCATGGCGTTAGACATTCAGCAATTTCCTGCTGGAGAAAGTGTTTCTCTAAAAATGTTGATGAAAGAGGCTGAAATTACAGAACAAGAACTCAGTTTGCTACATCAAGCGCAACTTAACTCTGATAATTTAGTGAATATTGAAAATATTGCGATGCACGCGGTCAAAGGTAAATTTTTAGATCATAATGGCGCATTCACCATATTGGGCGAACCTGATTTTGAACTGGCTAGAAAGCTGGTTTATAACAAAGAATATCATCAAGCCAAACTCGACATTATGAAACCCATTTATCAGTTTTTTAAAGTATTAGAACAACGCACTGCCGCTGAAGTACAAACCTATCAAGCCAAAGACACCACCTATTTTTATACTCTCGTTTCATTGGTTTTTGCTTTATTATTTCTCAATATGCTTTCTTATTTCGGCATTTTGGGGCTTAAGCATTCTGAAGAAGAATTACGCTGGAAACAAGAGTTTTTACGCTTAGTGATTGACAACATTCCACAACTTGTTTTTTGGAAAAATACAGACTCTGAATACTTAGGTTGTAATAAAAAACTGGCGGGTCTAGCAGGCTTATCGACCCCTGATGAGATTGTAGGAAAACGAGATATTGATCTAGTTTGGCATGAATATGCTCAAGATTTTATGTCTATTGATCAGGAAATTATGCACCAAGATCAGGCTCAACTTAATATTGTAGAGCAAGTCACCAAGAAAGATGGAAAAGTATTATGGGTTGAAACAAATAAGATTCCCTTGCATGATGCAAAAGGCAACGTCATCGGTATATTAGGCACAGCCGCCGATATTACCATGCACAAAAAAGCCAAAAAATTACTGGAAGAATATAACCAACGTTTAAAAGAAGAAGTTACTACCCAAACTGAAGAGTTAACTATCCAATCTGAAGAATTGATGGCAATGAATGAAGAATTGCAAACTCAATCGGATGAAATTGTTGAGAAAAACTCTTTTTTAGAGAATGAAATAAGTCACCGCAAAGCCGTTGAAGAGCAACTACGAGAAGCTAAGGAAGTAGCTGATACCGCAAATCAGGCGAAAAGCACTTTCTTAGCCAATATGAGCCATGAACTGCGTACGCCACTCAATGGTATTCTCGGTTATACACAGATATTAAGTAGAGATCATTCTTTAGATTCGCGCCAACAAGAGGGTATTAAAATCATTCATCGTAGCGGTGAATACTTATTGACCCTGATTAATGACATTTTAGACTTAGCGAAAATTGAAGCTAATCGAATTGAACTCTATCCCGCACCTTTTTATTTTGAAGAATTTTTATCCAGTATTGTTGATTTGTTTAAAATGCGGGCTGAGCAAAAAGGCATTATGTTTACTTATGAAAAGCTGACTAAATTGCCTTTGGGTCTTTATGCTGATGAAAAACGTTTGCGTCAAGCACTGATTAATTTACTTGGTAATGCGATCAAATTTACCGATCATGGTGGTGTAACTTTTAAAGTGGGCTATGAGAATGATCGTGTTCACTTTCAAATTGATGATACGGGCGTTGGTATTGCTCAAGCTGAGATAAAACACATTTTCCAACCATTCCACCAATCAGGTGATAACCGTTATAAAGCCGAAGGAACAGGTTTGGGGCTTGCCATTACGCAACGTATTGTGCATATGATGGATGGTGAAATTCATGTTGAGAGCGCATTGGGTGAGGGTTGTCATTTTGAGATTGTGCTAGATTTAATCGAAGCAAAAGACTTGGCGCAACGGGGAAATATCAGCGAAACCCCCGTTATTATTGGTTATAAAGAACCGCCCAAGACTCTATTGGTTGTAGATGATATGCAGGAAGATCGTACCGTTTTATCCGCATTGCTCATGCCATTGGGTTTTGAGATTATTGAAGCGATTGACGGGCAACAAGGTTTAGATACTGCATTAGATAGCTTGCCTGATATGATTTTAACAGACATTGTGATGCCCAATTTAACAGGGCTTGAAATGGTGCAACAATTACGGCAACAAGCTCAATTTGCTGACATTCCTATCATTGCAATCAGTGCCAGTGCATTTGAACATAACCAGCAACAAAGCTTAGAAGTGGGTTGTAATGAATTTATTCCTAAACCATTTGATGCGGATGTTTTACTCAGTACTTTACAAAAACACCTTAATTTAACATGGGTTTATGAACAAATTGAGAGCAATGCTACCACTGAACAGCTAGAAGATGTAACTCCACTTGAAAACATTAAATTATCTGCATCTCAAGCGGCTGTTTTACATAATTTAGCAATGGAAGGTGATATTGCAGGTCTGATTAAATATACTCATGAACTCATTGAGTTAGATCATAAGTTATTGCGTTTTACACAGAAAATAGAACAACTTGCCAATTTATTTGAAGATGAACAAATTCGCAAAATGGTTGAACCTTTCTTAGACCCCTAAACTTATTGTTAACGATAGGAATTAATAGTTTATACCACTTTTGCCACACCGACTTAACAAGTCTTGCTTGATGTATTGTTTTTTGAAGCACACATCATCGAGCTGGATTGATTTGCGTGGTTCAGAAACGTTAACCAGATTGCGCCTTCAAAAGCATTCTCAAAAAAAATATGTTATATTATGCCCTGATTGTTCTTAATCAGAGTGAGCCTAAAAGCCTGTGAAACAAGTACGTGCATTTGTTCAATCATTGCTTGGTAGCATTCGAGACTTAACCCCCATCATCGTCGTTATTACCTTTTTTCAACTCGTCATCCTACGCCAACCCGTTCCAGATTTAGCCAATATTCTTGCAGGTGTGGCACTTGTTACGTTGGGATTAAGCTTATTTGTGCAAGGACTAGAAATGGGCTTATTCCCGCTAGGTGAAAATATGGCTTATGCCTTTGCGCGTAAAGGAAGTTTAACGTGGTTGCTGATATTTGCCTTTTTACTTGGATTTGGGACAACGATTGCTGAACCTGCATTAATTGCCGTATCTGCTGAAGCGGCGGAAGTGGCGGCAACAGGTGGTGTTATTGGCAACACTGAAGAAGCCAAAGCGGAGTATGCCAATGGATTACGCTTTACGGTCGCCTTGTCGGTTGGATTTGCAATTTTGATAGGCGTGATAAGAATTATTAAAGGTTGGCCCATTCATTATCTGATTATCATGGGGTATATTGGCGTGATTATCATGACAGAATTTGCACCTGTGTGGATTGTGGGAATTGCCTATGATTCAGGCGGTGTGACCACATCAACAATTACCGTACCCTTGGTGACTGCATTGGGCGTGGGTCTCGCATCCAGTATTAAAGGACGAAATCCGATGATAGATGGTTTTGGCTTAATTGCCTTTGCCTCATTGACCCCGATGATTTTTGTGATGTTGTATGGAGTGATAACAGGCTAATGACACTACTTACGGACTTCTTATACCATTTTTTCTTTAGTGTCCTTGCCACACTCAAAGATGTATTACCGATTATTGGAATTATTCTTGGCTTTCAATTCTTAGTGATTCGTAAAAGTATCCCTAATTTTGGACGAGTGATAATGGGCTTTGTGTATGTGATTCTTGGCTTAGCTTTATTTTTACAAGGATTAGAACAAGCCTTATTCCCATTGGGTAAATTAATGGCGGAACAATTAACCAATCCTGCCTTTATTATCCCAAACTGGGTTGCAGGTGAAGAATACGTCGTACATTGGGCTGATTATTTTTGGGTTTATATATTTGCCGCCGCGATTGGTTTTTCGACGACTATTGCAGAACCTTCACTACTTGCCGTTGCCATGAAAGCCTCAGAAGTCTCAGGCGGTACAGTAACATTATGGGGTTTACGGATTGCTGTGGCGATTGGGGTCGCGATTGGGATTGCTTTAGGCACATTTCGGATTGTGACAGGTACGCCGCTGCATTACTATATTATTGCAGGTTATATTATTGTTGTAATACAAACATTTTATGCGCCCCGCTCGATTATTCCCTTGGCTTATGATTCAGGCGGTGTAACCACTTCGACCGTGACTGTACCATTGGTTGCTGCTTTGGGATTAGGTTTGGCGGAAACAGTACCGGGACGTAGTGCTTTGCTCGATGGATTTGGATTAATTGCCTTTGCGAGCTTGTTTCCTATCATTAGCGTCATGGCTTATGCACAAATAGGGCTTGTGATTGCAAAACATCGTGGTAAGTTATCAGAATCAGACGATTAGAGATGAAACCATGCGCTTTAAATTAATTATTGCTTTTATATCCGAAGATAAAACGGATAAGGTATTAAAAATTGCACGGGAACGTGGTGCAACAGGTGCGACTGTGATTAATCATGCTCGTGGCGAAGGGCTACAACCGACTAAGACTTTTTTTGGTTTAAGTTTGGAAACCCAGCGTGATGTTGTCCTGTTTTTAGTTGAAGAACATTTATCACGTAAGATTTTAGAAAGCATTGCTGAAATAGGCGGCTTTGAAGAAGATGCTGGAGCAGGGATTGCTTTTCAGATTGATGTGGAAGACGCGATTGGTGTATCACATCAAATGCGTAAATTGACTCAAGTTGTAGGGGATGAAATATGAATGATGAAAAAGCCATTGTTTGTGTACGTGATGTCATGAAAACAAAATTTGACCGCATTGATGGTATTACCACGGTTTCGGAAGCGTTAACTTCGATGCAGCATCCAGAAGTACGTTTGTTTGTGGTGAATAAGCGTGATGAACAGGATGAATTTGGGATGTTGTTATTATCTGAAATTGCGCGTGAAGTGTTAGCAAAAGACCGTTCGCCTGAGCGAGTTAATGTGTATGAAATTATGGTCAAGCCTGTGATTACCGTACCGCCTAGGATGGATATTCGTTATTGCGCACGTTTATTCAATCGTTTCAAAGTGTCCCGCAGTCTTGTGGTCGAAAATGATGAAGTGATTGGCGTGGTTAGTTTTACCGATATTGTATTGCGTGGCATGTGTAATTTAGACAATGTGAATGTGTGTCCGATTGGTTAGTCTTGGTTAAGATAATACATGAAAATGTGGTAGTGATATAAATGTGCAAATGCGAAACTTTTTTAAGCAATGACTTTAGATAAGTGCAGCATGGTTTTTATTAAAACTACCATATTTTATGATATTTCCATCATACTGATTTTAAAAAATAAAGTATGCTAATTTATTCTCGCAATTCAAATAATTATAATTCTTGATAGTAGTGCAAAAGTGTGACCATTTTACAAGATTACCTAATTCTTTATATCAAGCCAAGCTCACTTTACTTAACCCATCATTGTCTCAATCGTTCAAGCATTTCTCACAATATTTTATAAGCCAATTAATAAATTTTATTCAAAAGCTTTTTATATTTGATGATGAATTCAAGTAAAATACTTTTGATTTGATTTCATTTATATTAACTAAGAGAACTTTTATGAAACTTTCATATATTGCATTAGCAACTGGGATTGTTTTAAGTCCGATGACTTATGCGTGGGATGCGTTACCAGAAACTGCACCCGTTCCAGCCGACAATCCTCAATCAGAAGCCAAAGTATTATTAGGTAAAACTTTATTCTTTGATCCACGTTTATCTAGCACAGGCACAGTATCTTGTAATTCTTGTCACAATGTGATGGAAGGTGGTGATGATAGCCGTCCAAATTCGATGGGCGTTGATGGTCAAACAGGTGGTCGTAGTGCGCCAACAGTTTGGAATGCGGCATTTCTTTCTGCACAATTCTGGGATGGTCGTGCGGCAACTTTAGAAGATCAAGCGCGTGGACCTGTGACCAATCCTATTGAAATGGGTATGAAAAACTGGGATGACACGGTTGCAGTGTTAAAACAAATTGAAGGTTACGCGCCAATGTTTACAGCGGCTTTTGGTGAAGGCATTGAAATCACTGAAGATAATGCAGTCAAAGCGATTGCAGCTTATGAACGCACTTTAATTACACCTAATTCAGCTTATGATAAATATGTCAAAGGCGATAAAAAAGCGTTGACTGAACAACAAGTGCGTGGCATGGATACATTTCAAAAAACAGGCTGTGTTGCTTGTCATTCTGGCGCAAATTTCAGTGGCCCTGAATTACCTGTAGGTCAAGGTTTCTTCATGAAGTTCCCAACGATTCCAGGTAGCAAATACGATACAAAATATGACTTAGTTGCAGATACAGGCTTACATTCTGTTACGGCTAAAGATAGCGATAAAGGCATGTGGCGTGTACCAACATTACGCAATGTCGCGGTAACTGCCCCTTATGCGCATAATGGTGCTGTGCCTACATTGGATGAAATGGTTCGTGTTATGGGTAAAACCCAATTGAACAAAGATTTTTCTGATGATGAAGTGGCTGATATTGTTGCATTTTTAAATGCGTTAACAGGTGAATTTCCTGAACAATCTATGCCTCGTTTACCTTCAACTGCGGGAATGACGGTTATTAAATAAGTATTATCGATTTTAGTATAGGGCTGCTAATTCTCTAAAATTTAGTAGCCGTTACTAAAAATCTGTACTAATCTCTTAGTTCAATTTATTCACATCGTCATC
>JAYQWJ020000267.1:0-3077 GCA_035829175.2 Candidatus Albibeggiatoa psychrophila | reverse complement strand
ATTCACTTGTATTGACAATGTAAAAATATTAAAAACGCACAATCCACTGAGTTAATAAATATCAATGACTCGTTGTTTACCATCTTTTAAGAGGAATGACACCAGTGACACCGTATGACACAGAAATACTCTCCGCTATAGGGGTTTTTCTCAGCATTTATATCGTATATTTTCTAATTCGTATTTTTGCTGATTTGATGTTGGTTGCTATTGCATTATTTTCTGCGGTGGCTGCATTTAATATTAAAAGTTATTATCCTGAATTTCGAGAGTTTCTATCTAATTTTAAAATATTAGGCAAATTTGGAATTGAGTTTACTGAACAAGCCTCAACAGGCAGCATTGCCATTATTGCAGCATTTATCGTTGTTGCAGGTGTGATCGCATCTTTACCCTTTTTAGCTTTTTCACAAACCTATCGCTTGATGCTAGGCATTGAAAAATTAACTTCGCGTGAAGAAGAAAAAATTCGCCTATGGGTTAATGATGAAGCAGAAGAATTATTAGAAGCAGAAGAATCTAAAGTAAAACAATGGGTTAGCGAAGAATTAGAACGCTGGGAAGCAGAAGATGACGACGAAGATAAAAAGCCTAAAAGCAAGTAAAATGTCTGCTTAAGCGATATAATTATTTTCGTCTAAGGTGTTAGGATTGCCAATCATTCAAGGACTGGCAGTCCTGAGATATTGTGTTTTACCACGACAACTTCAACTTTTACACAAGCAAAAAACTACTCTTTTTGACCTTTCCGCATCACTTTGCCTTCAGCCGCACGCTGTTTACGCACTGCTTTTGGATCAGCAATCAATGGTCGATAAATTTCAATCCTATCGCCATCTCGTAATACCGCATCTAATTTACACGGCTTGCTGAAAATCCCTATTTTTTGTTTCAACAGGTTGATTTCACTAAAACGCTGCTGAATTTTAGATTGCTCAATAGCTTGCTCAGCCGTTGCACCGTCTTCCATTTCAATAGGAATAATCACTTGTTCTTCAGGTTTTGCATAAGCAATTTCAATGTGAATCATATTTAAGCTCTGGCGTATAACTCGTTGGCTCGTTTAACAAAAGCGTCTACTAAAGAATTGACAATGCGGGTGAAAATAGGTTCTAAACTTAACCGTAAAATCCTGTTAGAAATCTCAAATTCCATCCGCAAAGCCACTTTACAACCTACGTCGCCCAATTGCTGAAATTCCCATTTTCCATACAAATGACTAAAAGGGCCTTCACGTAAGTGCATTTCAATCAATTCATCGGGTTGCAACACATTGGCGGTAGTGAATGATTTTTCCATACCAGCAACACCCATTGCAATGCTGGCAATCACCTCAGTATCATGCCGTGATAAAATTTTTGTGGCTTTACACCAAGGTAAAAATTGTGGATAGGTTTCAATATCACTCACCAATCGATACATATCCGTTGCTGAATGTGAGACCAAGGCGGTTTTATAAATTTCAGTCATGAAACAACCCCGATGGCTTTAAGCACACCAATCGCATTTAAGAAGACAATACCAACACCAATTGGCGTGACATAACGTAGTAAAAATAACCATAATTTAAATCCAAAGCTGTTTTGTGAAGTATGTAACTCTTCAGAAGTGGTTGCGGTACTGATGAACCATGCAGCAAAGATAGCCATAAATAAACCACCTAATGGCATCATAATATTAAAAGTGACATATTCCAGCAAATCAAACCAGGTTTTTTCAATGCCAATTGAAGCTAATGGATAGACATCAGCCCAGATATTAAATGAGAAAATCGTTAAAAAACCCATTAGCCACGCGCCAATCCCACAAAATAAACTGGCAGTTAAACGGGTGAATTTATCAGTTTCAATTAACCAAGCCACTGCGGGTTCAATGATAGAAATCGCTGAACTCCAAGCAGCTAAACTGAGTAATATAAAAAATAATGTGCCGAAAATAGAGCCGTAAGGCATTTGCCCAAACGCAATAGGTAAGGTTTGAAAGGCGAGTCCCGCACCGCCTGCCACTTCAAGTCCGTTAGAAAATACCAATGGAAAAATGACTAATCCTGCTAATAATGCAACCGAAGTATCTGCAATCACAATCATGGTGGTGGTAAACGCGATCGAGGCATTTTTAGGTAAATAAGCACCGTAAATCATAATTGCACCCATCCCTAAGCTTAAGGTAAAAAAGGCTTGCCCCAGCGCATCTAAAATAGCTTTTCCAGTTAAGGCGCGACTAAAATCAGGTTTAAATAAAAATAAGAAGCCTTCCATAAATTTATCGGTACTTAAAGCATAACCCACTAATATCAATAATAAACCAAACAAAGCTGGCATCATAAACGTGGTGGCTTTTTCTAAACCGCCTTGCACGCCGCCTGAAATAATCACCATCGTGCCAATCATAAATAAAGTATGCCAAAAAATCAGTTGCTGATAATCACCCACCAATCCATTAAATTGACCACCTGCAAATTCTGCAATCGCGGCGGTTGAGCCTAAATCTGATACAGTTGAGAATGTACCCATTGCCAGCCGTGGAATATATGCCAGTGACCAACCCGCAATCACGCTGTAATAAGATAAAATCAGAAACCCTGCAATTACGCCAGACCAGCCAATCAATTGCCACGCCTGAGAACGGTTATTTTCACGAGCGAGAATGCTCATGGTATTAATCGGGCTATGACGACCTTTACGCCCCAACATCACTTCCGCCATCATCACAGGCAAACCAATCAAGAAAATACAGGCTAAATAAACCAGTACAAATGCGCCGCCACCGTTTTCACCTGTAATGTAAGGAAACCGCCAGATATTACCCAAACCAACGGCTGACCCTGTTGCAGCAAGGATAAAAGCCAATCTTGATGACCATTGACCATGGATAGATGTGTGCATCTTGCATCCTCATTTATGTTGTTATTTTGTCATATTTTGAGTGAATTTGCAGATTGATACAAGTGTTTTAGTTAGGGATTAAATTGATAAGCTTTTGATGATTATGGGTAAGGCTTGAGAATTTTTGATTTTAGAATCAGATTAAACGGATGACTAGATAGACAAGGTTTATCCTTCAATCTGTTGCATTCT
>JAYQWJ020000266.1:0-2445 GCA_035829175.2 Candidatus Albibeggiatoa psychrophila | reverse complement strand
AGTGAATTTTTGCTGTAGCCAAAAGCACTATTTGGGCTAATTTAAAAAAAACTGGGTATGGTATACAAAATAAGTTTTCATTCAATATTTATTGTCACTGCCTTTGGATTTTAATCCATCCCAACTTTTTGAATATGCTCTAAAATATTGTCAATCAAATTTGCTTGCTGACTATCAAACCATACTGCATCTTGTTCAGCCCGCAGCCATGTTAATTGTCGTTTCGCTAATTGGCGCGTCGCAACAATTCCTTTATACAGCATCGTATCATAATCCCATTCACCTGCTAAATATTGCCAAATTTGCCGATATCCAACTGAACGTAAAGCGGGTAAATCCACATTTAAATCAGCACGTTGATATAATTTTTCGACTTCAGAAACAAAGCCTTGTTTTAACATAAGATGAAAGCGTTGTTCAATACGTTGATGCAAAATAGCACGTTGTTCGGGTGCAATCGCCAACTTTATCACCTTAAATGGCAAACTTCTTTTTTCAGCTTGCGCATATAACGCGGTCATGGTTTTCCCTGTGATACGATACACTTCTAATGCACGCTGAATTCTTTGTGGGTCATTTGGATGAATCCGTTGCGCAGAATCGGGGTCAATTGCTGCTAATTGTTGGTGCATCGCCGCCCAGCTTGTTTTTTGCGCTTCGAGTTCTAATTGTTGACGAATCTCAGGATTTGCGGCGGGTAAGTCGGACAAACCTTGTTGTAAACTCCGAAAATATAAACCTGTTCCCCCAACCAATAATGGTGTTTTGCCTTGTTGTTGAATATCGGCAATTTCACGTAACGCATCTTGGCGAAAATTAGCTGCTGAATAGGACTCACTAGGATCACAAATATCAATCAAACGATGGGGTGCAATCGCTAATAGTTCTGCATCAGGTTTAGCCGTACCAATTTTCATCTCACGATAAACTAACGCCGAATCTACACTAATAATTTCGCAATTCAATTGTTTAACCAGAGCAACCGCTAAGTCTGTTTTACCCGCCGCAGTAGGGCCCATTAAAAAGATGCAAGTTGCTGTAGTCATGATGCCTAAACCACTTTATTGCGTAAATAGATAGGCAAGGCTTGTTCTGCACTCACCACTTGTTGTTGCTCAAACATTGAAATGGCAAGCGGTAACATGGCGTGAGCTTGGGGATAGGCTTCTGCTTGATAATGTTGAATTTGAGGCAAGCTCTGTTTTAATTCTGCTTCGTAACTGTCCCAGCCGTTACCTGCGCCAAACCAAGTGTGTTTATCCGTTGGAATATTGACTTGTGATGCGGGGTTTACTTGTTCTTCAGTTTGTAATTGCATCAAGCCATTTTGTAGTTGATAACAAGCCCAGTACACTTCGTTCATTCGTGCATCAATGCAGGTGACAATATTTTCTTCAGTTGTTTGTTGATAAGTGGCTTGAGCCAATGCGGCTAATGAGGAAACTGGTGCAACGGGAGTATCTGCTGCAAATGCAATACCTTGTGCTACACCACAGGCAATCCGCAATCCTGTAAAACTACCAGGTCCTCGTCCAAATGCAACACCATCTAATTGGCTAGGTATGAAGTCAGCCTGTTTTAGTAATTCATCTGCCATGGCTAGAATCAAATTAGCATGTTGGCGCGGTGCAATTTGGGAAAGATATTGAATATCACCATCAATCCATAAAGCACAGGAGCAGGCTTCGGAGGAGGTATCTAATGCGAGTAGTTTCATGAAATTATTCCGCTATACAGCTCAAAGCATTGGGTTTTATTCAGCTAAAGTTTTTAACTTAAATTCTAGCCTGTAAGAATACGTCTATTTTTTGAGATTTTTTAGAAAAGCTTCTATTTTGTCAGGTGGTAATTTTTGTAGAATTTCTTCTACTGACAATCCTTCTAATCGTTTCTCAGGCGAATATTTTTGCAATACTTCTTCGGCTGAAAGAACATGCAAGTTTTCGCTGACATAATCGTGTACAAAATCATCCATAGTATAAGGCATAACTGCTCCTTTTTGCTTATAGAATTCATAGAGTTGATTCAGTATAGCTTTATCTCGTACTGAATGCCAATTGTAGTTTTCACCGCCATACACAAAGCCCTCACTTTTACCGCTAAACAACTGCCAGATAGCATTACTGTATTTTTGTGGCATCTGACCTAAAACCAGCATTTTTATTTGATGGCTGCCGTAAATCAAATTGAAAACACCTGCTTGCTGTTTGATTAATTGTAGCCCTTGCTTTTGTAAATTGCTTGGAAAACGAGTGCAAACGGCGTAGAGTTTTATATTGTTTGTAGGCAACAAGTTATTTAAAGAGATGCTTTCTTGTTTTCGGTAATTAACATAATGCCCGATGAGTTCGTCAATTGCCCATTCGTTCAGTGGTTCATGAATTGATTTATAGGTAAGGAGATTGTGTTGTGTAAGGTCTTCTAAACCTTCGGGAAATTCAACAA
>JAYQWJ020000265.1:0-13443 GCA_035829175.2 Candidatus Albibeggiatoa psychrophila | reverse complement strand
GATGACGATGTGAATAAATTGAACTAAGAGATTAGTACAGATTTTTAGTAACGGAATTTTTGGCAATTATCAATTTATAAAAATATCATCCAAAGATTTTATATTTGCAGGCATATAATATTAAATATTAGTAAAAACATTTATTTATAAAAACCTTAAGCCATTATTTTACATGAAATGTAACGGGCGCGGTCTCCAATGCTGTTGCTTGATCACGCTGAATACTCACTTTTAACTCATGCGTTCCACGAATTGGAAACCATAAATAATCTCGAACATCGGGTGTTGTCGTCGCAATAATTTTCCCATCAAGCAACCAATCAATATGTGATGCCTGTTCAATTGGATTTGCGCTTAATTTAAATTTAAACTGTTCAAATTCATCTGCAATGCGTGGGTCTAAGGCGATTCGTAAACCCTCTGTTGGCTGTTGTAAAAAGATATGATTAGGTAATAATTGTTTTTTTCTAGCCAATGATGTTACAGCCTGAGAAGTGGGCGCAGTGCCTTGAATAAACAACTCCATACGACTGGCACAAGTGTCATAATCTGATTTTTTCAAACCTGTATCGCGGCAAATTTCAACCTGCACCAAATTGGGACTGCGGAATAATGGCTGAGTTTGTTCATGTCGATTAAGCTCTGCAAAAACCGCACGCAATACCAATGCTGCACCGCTTGCACCTGAAACTTGATTCATTGGTTGTTGGCTCAAATTACCTAGCCACACCCCAACGGTATAACGATGATTAAAACCAATTGTCCAAGCATCATGATAATCAGTTGAAGTCCCTGTTTTAACCGCAGTTTCAACGGGTAAACGCAATAAAGTGTTACGCCCAAATTCTAAACGTCGCGCATCGGCATCCGCTAAAATATTGGCAATAATACTGCTGATTTCAGGAGATAACAGTTGCTCACCAATTTGATTGCCTGTGAATAGTTGAGATTTTAAAGGTTTAAATTGTCCTTGATTTGCCAAAATTGTATACGCTTGCACCAATTCCAATAAGCTAATCCCGCCGTTGCCCAATGCCAAACCTTCGCCATAAAAACTTGCGCTGGCATCTAAACTGTACATACCAAATCGATGCAAGGCTTTTAACAGTTTATCCGCACCGACAAATTGAACCGTCCGAATTGCAGGAATATTCAAAGAATTGCCCAAAGCATCGCGCAACCGCAACTCACCATAATGATGGCGACTGTAATTGTGATAAGTGTGTAAACCTGTTGCAACAGGCGTAGCCAATGGCGAATCATCAATCAAAGTCGCCGCCGTCCAACCTTGCTCCAAAGCCAAAGCATATAAAAATGGCTTTAAAGTCGAACCGGGTTGACGTGGTAAAGTAATCGCATCGTAGTGAGAAAATTGATCATCATTATTCGCATTAACCCAAGCAAGAATTTCCTGTGTTTGATGATTGACGACTAAGACCGCGCCATTACCAACGTCACGGGTTTTTAAATCGCTTAAACGTTGTTGCAATATCGCGGTGATTTTTTTCTGTAAACTGGCATCAAGCGTTGTGTGAACTTTGGCATAACGTGGCGTATCGGGTTGAAAAGCTTGATTATGTTGCTGTACATAGTTAACAAAATGGGTGGCTTTGATGGGAAGAGTAAAATCCTGAATGTGTAATGAGTCGGTTAAAACCGCTTGATAATCATCCGCCGTAATCAAATTCATGGCTAATAAACGCACCGCTAAATCTTTGATTGGTCGTTCAATTTCGTCTGTACCCTTTTTTAAATCAAGCCGACTTGGTGAACGCACTAATACCGATAATGCCATCATTTCTTTGAGGTTTAAAGTCTGCAAATCACGGTTGAAATAATGACGAGCGGCTTGAACCACACCACGCTTTTGACCTGCATAAGGGACTTGATTTAAGTAAAATTCTAAAATCGCCGTTTTGGTAAACTTTTGCTCGTATAAAGTGGCTTCATAACCTTCAACCCAACGTGACCAGAAAGTACGCGGTCGTGGATAAATAATCCGCACCACTTGTTCAGTAATGGTACTTGCACCACGCACCACTTCTAATGACTTGAAATTTTGCCACATTGCATGACTGCGAGCGACCCAATCCATGCCATGATGCTGATAAAAACGTTTGTCTTCAGATAGAATAAAGACTTGTTGCAGAATTTCAGGAATTTCATGCAAAGGCAGGTAATCATGCACATTCCAGCGATTTTGATAGGTGATATTGAGCGGCGTTGCATTGCGGTCTAAGACTTGGATTTTTTTCGCGGCAAAATGGGCTAATGAAAGTGATTCTGCGGGTTGACGGATGCTAAGCGCGGTTTGTTGCCAACCCCATAGCATAAAACCAAGAACAAATAACCCTGCAATAATATTGAAGATAGGACGTGCCATGACATTCGATTACACAATTTAACAGTGTTTGATTTTAGCACAAGCTATCAATAACTATTTTTCGATATAAAGTTAAATGTTAACTACTTAAGTGAAATTTCATCTCTTGGAGCAAGTCAATATTAAAATACCCTAGTCAGAAAAACGTGTGACTTAGCAATCTAATACATTAAACCTAGATGATATGATGCGCTTATTCGTAAGAAATTATTTTCTTTTTACGCTGCTTATTGGCTTAATATAGATTATTCTAAAATATCCAAGGGATAGTGATATGCTGCAACAAATCCAACAATTACATCAACAAGGTATTTTTTCCAGTTTGGATGTGCATTTAGCCTTATATTTACAAAAATTAGCCAATGTTGAAAATGATGATTTTTTGCTTGCAGCGACGTTAACCAGCTATTTTACAACTCAAGGTCATATTTGTATTAATTTAAGCGAATTAGCCAGCTCGACCTTTCCGCTTGAAAATGATACGAATATAGAGCCGATTCAATGTCCTGATTTTGATTCTTGGCAACAGGCATTAGACAATCATCCAATGATAGGGCAAGCGCATGAATTTAAACCGCTTATTTTAGATGATAATTTTCTGTATTTATATCGTTATTGGCAATATGAACAACAGCTTGGGCAGAATATTTTACAACGTGTGGCGCAAGTCAATTCTGAGACCAATGAAACTGAATTAAATAGCAGATTAGAACAATTATACCCAACCCAAGATAACGACATTGATTGGCAAAAAATCGCAGCAAAAACCGCCGTATTAAAAAACTTTTGCATTATTTCTGGCGGACCTGGAACGGGCAAAACGACCACCGTTGTTAAAATTTTATTACTGTTATTACAAGAAAATCCTAAATTACGCATTGCCTTAGCCGCACCAACAGGTAAAGCCGCTGCACGATTACAACAAGCAATTCAAAACAGCGTCTTAAAATTAAACTTTCCAGCCGAATTATTAGCAGCAATTCCACAAGATACTTACACCATTCATCGTTTATTGGGCACAATTCCCAAATCTCCCTATTTTCGTTCTCACGCGCAAAATCCCTTGCCCTATGACGTGGTTATTGTAGATGAAGCGTCGATGGTTGATTTAGCATTGATGGCAAAATTAGCGGATGCGATTCCACATACCTCACGCTGGCTATTATTGGGTGATAAAGATCAATTGGCATCGGTTGAAGCAGGGAGTGTGTTAGGCGATATTTGCACGGGTTTAAAATTAGACTCTGCTGCGGCAATACGAGAACATATTGTTTTATTAGAAAAAAGTTATCGGTTTCACGAGAAAAGTGGGATTGGTGTGTTGGCACGATATTTACAACAAGGGCAAGCAGAACAGGCTTTAAAAGTAGTGCAACAAGGCGGGTTCAACGATATTGAATGGCAACAAATTGCAAGCCCAAATCATCTATTTTCTCAGTTAGCAGCCGTCATTACGCAAGGGTTTACTGCTTATTTACAGGCATCAAGTCCATCACAAGCCTTGGATTATTTCGAACAATTTCGGGTGTTATGTGCATTACGGCGCGGTGCGTATGGGGTTGAGAATTTAAATCGGCTGATAGAACAGATTTTAATCAAACAAGGTCAAATCCAATCGGGTTATCGCTGGTATCATGGTCGTCCAATTATGATTACGCGCAACGATTACAGTTTGAAATTATTTAACGGCGACATTGGGGTTATTTTATGGAATTCTGAAGGTGAGCTGATGGCTTATTTTCGTTATCCAAATGGTGAAATCCGTAGTTTACACCCGCATCGTTTGCCAGAGCATGAAACCGTATACGCGATGACAATTCACAAAAGCCAAGGCTCTGAATTTGAAAATGTTTTAATATTATTACCTAATCAATCATCACCTGTATTGAATCGAGAATTGATGTATACAGGTATTACACGCGCGAAACAAACGGTTTCCATTTGGGGTGACGAGCAAGTCTTTTTACAAGCAGCTTATCAAACCGTAAAACGTCAATCAGGCTTAATGAGAATGCTGTATCAATGCTAACTTAAATTCTAGCCCGTCAGAATATGATTATTTTTTGATATTTTTTAGAAAAGCTTCTATTTCTTCAATTGACAATCCTTTTAATCGCTTCTCATGCGACTATTTTAGAGCAAATGGGTGCTGGATTAAGCAGCTAAAAGTATGTTTAAAGTTACAAATGACAACTCACCATGCCACGTTTTTCTAAATAACGTTGATGATAATCCTCTGCGGGATAAAATTCTGTTGCTGGAACAATTTCCGTGACAATTGGATTTGACCATGTGGCAGATTGCTCAAGTTGTTGTTTTGATAAACTGGCTAGCTGCTGTTGAATTGGCGTGTGATAAAAAATAGCAGAGCGATATTGTGTGCCTCGGTCAGGTCCTTGGCGATTTAAGGTTGTGGGGTTATGATTTTGCCAAAAAACGGCTAATAACGCTTCATAACTAATTGTATTTTCATCATAACTAATCTCTATTGCTTCGGCATGTCCCGTATTGCCTGTACATATTATTTCATAATTGGGATTAGGCTGAGAACCGCCTGTGTAACCCACGCGCGTTTGTTGTACCCCATTTAAGCTTTGAAAAGTCGCCTCAACGCCCCAAAAACATCCCGCTGCAAAAGTAGCAATCTCCATTGTAACCTCTCAATATGCTATGTTGTTTTTATTCAATAATGCTGGTTTAGAACTTCTCAAGGTTTAAAATTCAATGGCAAAGAAAAAAACAGTTTATGCCTGTCAAAAATGTGGTGCAATTACCTATAAATGGCATGGACAATGTCCTGATTGTGCTGAATGGAATTGTTTAGTTGAAACGATTGAAGAAGCAGAAACCTCTCAAAATAGTCGTTTTGTAGGTTATGCAGGCACGCAAGCTCAAGTATGTCTATTAGATGCGGTGACTGCTGAAGAACAAGCTCGTATTCCGTGTGGATTATCAGAATTAGATCGTGT
Source organism: Candidatus Albibeggiatoa psychrophila (assembly GCA_035829175.2). Classification (GTDB taxonomy): domain Bacteria; phylum Pseudomonadota; class Gammaproteobacteria; order Beggiatoales; family Beggiatoaceae; genus Albibeggiatoa; species Albibeggiatoa psychrophila. The sequence continues at coordinate 8,091 of JAYQWJ020000265.1, read as the reverse complement.
ATTAGGCGGCGGATTGGTCTCTGGTTCAGTCGTCTTAATTGGCGGCGACCCCGGTATTGGTAAATCAACTTTATTATTACAAACTTTAGCTGAATTAGGTTTAACGACTAAAAGCGAACCCCTGTATATTACAGGTGAGGAATCCCCACAACAAGTGAGTTTACGTGCTCAGCGTTTAGGCTTAGATGTTAGCCATGTTAAATTACTGACCGAAACCCAAATCGAACGCATCATCCAAGTTGCGCAAAAAGAAAAACCTCGGGTCATGGTTGTAGATTCAATTCAAACTGTCTATACCACTATTTTGCAATCCGCGCCGGGTGGAGTCGCCCAAGTCCGTGAAAGTGCCGCCCAACTTGTGCGCTTTGCAAAACAAACTCACACCATTATTTTTTTAGTCGGTCATGTCACTAAAGATGGTGCATTAGCAGGACCACGGGTTTTAGAACACATGGTGGATACTGTTTTATATTTTGAAGGGGATAGTAACAGCCGATTTCGGGTATTAAGAGCAATAAAAAATCGCTTTGGCGCAGTGAATGAATTAGGTGTGTTTGCCATGACTGACCGAGGTTTGCGTGAAGTTAATAATCCCTCAGCTATTTTTCTATCTCGACATGAAGAAGCGGTATCAGGCAGTATTGTGATGGTGACAAGAGAAGGGACGCGTCCAATGCTAGTTGAAGTACAGGCTTTAGTCGACGAATCTCATACCCCTAATCCACGGCGGGTGACGGTGGGTTTAGATCAAAATCGTTTAGCAATGTTGTTGGCGGTATTAAGTCGGCATGGCGGTATCATAACCCATGATCAAGACGTTTTTATCAATGTTGTGGGTGGTGTGCGAATTAATGAAACAGCCGCAGATTTAGCGGTTATATTGTCTATTTTATCTAGTCTAAAAAATGTGGTTTTAGCACAAGATTTAGTGGTATTTGGTGAGGTGGGTTTGGCTGGTGAAATACGCCCAGTTCCTAATGGAGTCGAGAGGTTACGAGAGGCAGCTAAGCATGGATTTAAGCGTGCGATTGTGCCCAAAGCAAACGTGCCTAAAGAAGTAATGGAAGAACTTGAAATTACAGCAGTTACCCGTTTAATTGATGCAATTCATGCTGTTTGAGCCAAGATTTGCTTTTTATATTTTATTTATCTATAATATCGCTTGTTTTAATTATGTCCCTGTAGCATAACAGGATAATGCACTGGCCTCCTAAGCTGGAGATTCTAGGTTCAAATCCTAGCAGGGACGTATTATAGCTTATGAATATAACCAAGCACTTACTTATCAACCTCATATCCTATCAATTCCAACCTTTCAATCTATTTTTGCTTGTACAAACAGATAAATAGTGAAGCGTAATTGAGCTAAGTATTTAAATTTAAAACAATTGTGGATTTTTTTTAGAAAGCTGTATATAATTATTACTACAACAATAAAAAAAGAATCCCTATCCAAAAGTAGATAGGGGATTTAATGGCGAGGGTATTAAAAACTACAAAATTAAAAAGTTGGGGGCTTTGTTCTGAATGGGGAGGGTTTACCTACTCAAACTCAGGGTAAGCCAAATTTAGATAGGATTTACGAATCACCCCCAACGTCCTTTTTTCTCTGTACTCCATATTTGGATACATATAGAAGCTATTCTTCTTTATCTTCTCCAGCTCCTTTTAAGAAATTCTTTACTTTGTCTCTTTTAGCGACTTGTTGAATACAAGTTTACACGTACTTTTCATATTTTTAAAGACCCAAAATCCTGTTTTACCTTTGATACCATCACAAACATCTTAGATTTAATATTTTCTTATTATTTGAGTAATGATTTTTTTCAACTTATTGAATTTAAATGATTTATCTGAATTATCAAAAACAGGTGTTTACAAAGACTTTGTTTTCAAACTAAGACAGTATTTTGTTATTCTTTGATAGAATCATAAATTTCTTAGAATGAAGCATAATTGTAAATTCATTTATAATGAACAGCTTAGATTTCTTGCTCGTACATATCATGACTTAAGTCTATACTTTATTTAGTAATTTTGGAATAAGACAGCTCTTTGTTAAATGCACAAATTTCTTAGATTTAGTATTTTAGTATCGCTTTTTTTATAAACCCGTTTTTGTAATTAAATTTATTCTTATTTATCAAGTAACTATAAAATAGTGTTTAGTATGAAATGACAAATTAAAGTTTAATATTTTGCTAAGTTTTATAAATCATAATAAATAAAAGCTTTAGCTATAAGATGATGATTTTTATACATTGAACTGCCTTAACTCCCAAGTTAAATAAGATATTTCAAACTGAATTCAAGCTATTTATTGTGCACGAAGAGATTACTTAAAACTAAGATTTAGAATATTATAAAAATCAAAACTGACTCAATCTAAGTCAATGGTTCGGACAGTTTTTAGACCGCTAGAGCTAAGCCATACAAGGACTTTGGTTTTAGCAAACAAATTAAACCTTACTCAGCTACCACCCTAAGTTTGATTTAATTCAATCTAATAAAATTAAGCACTTAAAAAACATAGAAAATATAGCTCTTTATATAGTTTACAAACAACAGCTTGCTTTTATAAGCTATTAATTTTTAAATATCTTGAAAAGTATCCGAACGATTGTAATATTAAATATAATACTATTTACTCAGGAATATAAAGCCCATAATCAAAGGAATTTAATCCTATTTGCGATAACCAACCACAGACATTTATCAGCTACAATTAAAGTACAGAATTAAGCACAAAAATTTACTCTGAAACTCTAAATTAAATATTCCTATCAATTTCAACTAAAAGCTGCGATTTTTTTTTCAGCAATGTGGTACTATTGCGACTTTCCTATTGCTTATAGCATTTTCCCAAAGGTCTTTAATAATTGTCCTGAGATATGACCCTGCAACAATCGCCGACAATTCTCATTGTGGATGATGAACCAGACAACGTGAGTGTGTTGTATGAATTTTTATCCACAAATGACTACGAAGTTCTTGTTGCAGAAAATGGGGAAGAAGCGTTGCAATTAATTGCGTCCAACACGCCCAACCTCATCTTGCTTGATATCATCATGCCTGCGCCAGATGGCTTCACCTTGTGCGAACAATTTAAAAATAATCGCCAAGTTAAGCATGTGCCTGTCTTATTTATGATGGGACACGCTGAGTCCGTGGACAAAGTCCGAGGCTTTAACGTCGGCGGCTTAGACTATCTCACGCGCCCATTCCAAATTGAAGAAGTCCTAGCGCGGATTGAAGTCCATTTATCGGTACAAACACTGCAACTCGAAATTGATGCACAGCAGCAAACTATTACTGATTTAAAAGACCAAATCACCGCCATCCAACATGAAACTGAGACTCATAAAGATAAACTCAGCCAACTCAATGATGTATACAAACGTTTTGTGCCGCAAGAATTCCTCAATGCCCTAGGCTGTAAAAATATTTTAGATATTAAACTGGGTGATTTGGTTGAAAAAGAAATGACAGTGATGTTTTCTGATATTCGTGGTTTCACCGAAATTTCTGAAAATATGACACCCGAAGAACGCTTTGATTTTATCAATATTTATCTGGGGCAAATGGAACCTGTGATACGTGAGCATAATGGCTTTATTGATAAATATATTGGCGATGGCATTATGGCGTTATTCCCTATTTGTGCAGATGATGCGGTGCGTGGGGCGATTTCAATGCTGAAAAAATTGGATGACTATAATGAGCTGCTAAAAGAAGCGGGTTATCCTTCGATTTCAATCGGCATTGGAATGCACACGGGCATGTTAATGTTGGGCACGGTGGGCGGTCAGAATCGAATGGATGGCACAGTTATCGCGGAGGCTGTCAGTGTCACAGCACGAATTGAAGATTTAACTAAAAGTTATAAAACACCACTATTAATCACAGAAACGACATTTAATCGTTTGGAAAACAAATTTGAGTACAACATCCGTGTAATTGACCGCATTAAAAGCAAAGGTAAAAATAAAACGTCGGTGATGGTGTATGAAGTCTTTGAAGCTGATACGCCTGAACAACTTGCGTTAAAAGATGATACTTTAGAATATTTTGAAGAAGCGTGCGCGTCCTATCACGGCAAAAAATTTGAACGAGCTAGAAAATTGTTTGAAGAAGTGGTTGCCAAAAATCCACATGATGAAGCCGCAAAATCCTATATTGAGCGTTGTAAAACCCCTGAAGAAGTGGAAGCGGCTCGCCAAAAATTCACCAATGAGCTGTTTGAACTTAACAAGGCATATGAGCGGTTTATCCCGCGTGAATTCTTGAAATTATTGAATAAAGAAAGCGTAGTCGATGTACAATTAGGCGATCATGTTGAACAGGATATGACAATTTTATTCTGCGATATTCGTGGCTTTACCGCTATGTCAGAGAAAATGACTCCACAAGAAAACTTTGACTTTATCAATATTTATTTAGGTCAAATGGAGCCTATCATTGGTGAACATAGTGGATTTGTCGATAAATATATTGGCGATGCGATTATGGCATTATTTCCCACTAGCGCGGATGATGCGGTGCAAGGTGCGGTGGCGATGCTTAAGGGTTTGGTTGAATATAATATCTTGCTCCAAGAAGCGAATTATCAGGCAATTAAAATCGGTATTGGTTTAAATACAGGGCCTTTAATGTTGGGTACGGTTGGTGGGCCTAATCGTATGGATGGCACGGTGATTTCCGATGCGGTGAATTTGGCGGCTCGGATTGAAGGTTTAACTAAAATTTATGGTACAGCCTTATTAATTACTGACCAAACATATCAAAGTTTAGAAGATATTGCCCGTTATCATATCCGTGTAATTGATCGCGTAAAAGTTAAAGGTAAATCCGAAGCGGTAACAGTTTATGAAGTATTTGATGGTGATAAACCCGAAGTTGTAGAGCTAAAAGCCATAACTTTGAATGACTTTGAAGAAGGTTGTGTTTATTATCATGGGGGTGAATTGGACGCTGCTCGCACTGCATTTGAAAAAGTATTAAGCATTAATGAGCATGACGATGCCGCAATAGTGTATTTAGAACGTTGTAGCGAGTTTTCTGATTAAGCAAAATGTATTAAACTAGAAGGATTAGCAGTTTTTGATTTGAAACGATGTCATTGGATTTGTTAGTAGTAAAGGAGTGCAAAACTGGTTTTGCAAGTGATTGATAAAATCTAAAAATAGCTTGGTAATGAGCTAATTAAGCTTTATCCTTAAATTTTAAAACGACTTCTATATAATGATAAAATCGTTCACAAGAACTAAATAGAATAACATGGACATTAAAACAGCACTGAAAATGGTGGTTGAACGCCAAAACCTTAGCTATGAGCAAATGAGTGAAGTCATGAGCAGTATTATGACAGGTGATGCTACGCCTTCTCAAATTGCAGGTTTCATGGTGGGTTTGCGTATGAAAGGCGAAACTGTGGATGAAATCAGTGCAGCAGCGCAAGTCATGCGGAATTTAGCCACACCTGTAAAACTGGCTGACCAAAAATATTTGGTTGATATTGTCGGAACGGGTGGCGATGGAACACATACATTTAATATTTCAACCACCAGTGCCTTTGTCGTTGCAGCGGCGGGCGGTAAAGTTGCAAAACATGGCAATCGTTCAGTGTCCAGTAGTTGTGGCAGTGCTGATGTTTTAGAGGCTTTAGGGGTTAAATTAAATATTACACCCGAACAAGTCGCTGAATGTGTTAATCAAATTGGTATCGGCTTTATGTTTGCACCGCAACATCACAGTGCGATGAAACATGCTATTATCCCAAGAAAAGAAATGGGTGTACGCACCCTATTCAATTTGCTAGGCCCTTTAACCAATCCCGCAGGTGCACCCAATCAATTACTTGGTGTATATGATAAAAATTGGTTAGAGCCATTAGCCCTTGTATTGCAACGTTTAGGTAGTGAACATGTGTTATTAATTCATGCTGAAGACGGCTTAGATGAAATTAGTATTGCAAGTCCGACTTATGTAACCGAATTACATCATGATAAAATAACCTCTTATACTATCTCGCCTGAAAAACTAGGTTTAAGTCGAGCCAGTTTAGACCAAATTCAAGTTGAGAATGTACAACAAAGTGTAGACATGGTACGCACAGTATTGAGCAATCAAACTTCTGCCGCACGCGACATTGTATTACTCAATGCAGGCGCAGCGATTTATGCCGCCAATTTAGTGGGTAATTTAGAGCAAGGTGTTCGTCAAGCCCACAATGTAATACGCAGTGGAGAAGCACAGCAAAAACTTGATGCACTTGTCCAGTTAACTCAAAGTTTTCACTAAGCAAGACGATTAAGATGAGCCAAGTCCCTGATATTCTAAAGAAAATCCTAAAATATAAAGTCGAGGAAGTTGCCGCAAAAAGTGCTAAAATCTCTTTGCGTGAACTCAGTCGCCGCGCTTCAGACAGTTCACCCCCGCGTGGATTTATCGAAGCGATTGACACTCGTTTACAGTTACAACAGCCTGCTGTTATTGCAGAAATTAAGAAAGCTTCTCCCAGTAAAGGGGTATTACGTGAACATTTTTCTCCTGCTGAAATCGCGGAAAGTTATGAACATGCGGGAGCTGCTTGTTTATCTGTTTTAACCGATAGGCCTTTTTTCCAAGGTGCGTTGAAAGATTTACAACTTGCACGCAGAGCTGCCACGTTACCCATTTTGCGTAAAGATTTTATGATTGACCCATATCAAGTGTATGAGTCTCGCGTGGTGGGCGCGGATTGTATTTTACTCATTGTTGCTGCTTTAGGTGACGCACAATTGCATGATTTAGCAGGTTTGGCTAAGCATTTGAAAATGGATGTGTTGGTTGAAGTGCATGACCGTGAAGAATTAGAACGGGCTTTATTGTTGAATACTCGCATGATTGGGATTAATAACCGTTGTTTGCGCACTTTTAAAACTGATTTACAGACTTCAATTGATTTGGGCAAGGATATTCCACGCCGTCATATTATCGTGAGTGAAAGTGGTATTAGTGAACCTGAACATATTTCCCGTTTGCGCGAACAAGCAGATATTCATACTTTCCTAATTGGCGAGTCGCTAATGACTTCACCAGAACCGGGAGAGGCGTTGATTAATTTATTGAGTGAGTAGAAATAATACTGGCTTTTGGTCTTTTGGATTTTCAGATGGCAGAAACTGTTTATATTGGCTTAGGGAGTAATTTAAAAAATCCCATTCAGCAAGTGCAATTGGCATTACAACGTTTACATGCGTTACCACAAACTCAAGTTATAAAATGCTCCTCTTTGTATCGTACTGCACCATTAGGCGGTCTTGACCAACCTGACTATATTAATGCAGTGGCTCAACTAATGACTGATTTATCGCCGTTAGAGTTGTTGTCTAATTTACAGCTTTTGGAAAATTTACAAGGTCGTATTCGTCAACAGCGTTGGGGCGCACGCATTTTGGATTTGGATATTGTGCTGTATGGGCAACATCATATCGACCAGCCTCGTTTAACCGTGCCGCATGTGGGTTTATACGAACGAAGCTTTGTTTTATATCCTCTATATGAATGCAGTCCTGAACTGATTTTGCCCAATGGTCAAGCCTTGAGTGAATTAGTCTCTTCGTTAGTTCAAAATGAAATCCAAAAGATTGCAGCATAAATTTAGCACTTTGCTCATGTCTCAATGTTATAGAGTTGTAAGTGCTATGCCATTCATTCTGTAACTATATAAAAATTAAACATTTCTTGACAATCTTTTAATTCGCTAAAAGGCTGGCTATTTTTGACTCAATGCCACCATCTGTTAAATCCAATATAGCAGAACTGTCACCATTTGTTAGCAACACAAAAGCAATATTCTGTTCGGGGAATAGACCAATTGTTGAATTAAAATCATCATAACTCCCAGAGTGTCCGATAAATTTCACCGCTTCCACATTTTTGATTTCCAGACATAAACCATAATTATTGTCTTTTGCAGTCCCTGTGGAAAGTTTCTGGCGTTCTTGCATATTGGCTTCGCTAATAATACGTTGACCTTCTGCCGATAAACCTTGTTGTAATTCCATTATCATATAGCGCAACATATCGCGACCTGTAGATTTCAAACCT
>JAYQWJ020000264.1:0-7898 GCA_035829175.2 Candidatus Albibeggiatoa psychrophila | reverse complement strand
TGTTCATAATCAGTATGCCAGCTTCAGCGACGTTGAAATGTTGGACTGACACTGATGGTATTTTAAATTGTGGCAATGTTGTCCCACCTGAGTATTCACAACAAGGCTATCAAGAATTTAACAAAAGAGGAATGGCGGTTAATGAAGTAGGACGTGCCAAAACGCCTGAAGAAATTGCAGAGGAAAAACGCTTACGTGACAAACGTGCTGAGCAATATAAAGACTGCTTAGTTGAACGTGAAAAAGACAATGAAGTCTTGAACTTGTTTAATTCCGAAGATGGGATTGAAAATGAACGACGTAATCGGCTAGACACCTTAGATGCAACCATTGAAGTGATTCGTTCACAAATTTCGCGTTCAGAAAAAAACCTCGATGATATGCAGCATAACTTAGAATCAAGTCATAACAATAATGCTGTCACAGAGAAAGAACGTGAACGCCTGCGTATGAATATTGAAAGCGTAGAGAAAAACATTGAAAATTTTGAAAGAAACCTGATTGAGAAGTACGTAGAGAAACAAGAGGGAAATGGTAGATTTGACACCTTCTTGCAGCGTTTTCACCGTATTAAACGAGACGGTCGAATGAATTGTACAATTTATGCGCCGAAACAAGAAGAACAAGCGACATCTGACAAAAAACCTTAGTACAACTTTAATAAAATGGCTATGAACTGAATAGGTTTAGTAGCCATATTTAATTTGTGAATACTCTCCATTTTCCACACCTACGTTCTGCCATATCAGGCTTAGCGCACTCAATAGTTATAAATAACATTATTTTAGGAGCAAGATAATGTGTGATACATGCGGTTGCAATATAACTCCCGGAAATCAACATCTGGTTGAAAATGATGGCAAACATGCGACAACAGAAGATGGCAAATCCGCTGTGACGGTGTTAAAAAACTTATTATCAGAAAATGACCATCAAGCAACACATAATCGTCAACATTTTGATAAACATGCAGTATTGGCAATAAACTTAATGTCTTCTCCCGGTTCTGGTAAAACAGCTTTATTAGAAACCACTATTTCCGCTTTAAAATCAGAATTTAATATTGCGGTGATTGAAGGTGATTTAGAAACCGAAAATGATGCGCAACGTATTCGTAAAACGGGCGTGCCTGCCATTCAAATTGTCACAGGGACAGCTTGTCATTTAGATGCGCACTTAGTGCATAAAGCAGTGCATCAATTAGATTTGGCTGATTTGGATATTCTTTTTATTGAAAATGTCGGCAATTTGGTGTGTCCTGCTAGTTTTGATTTGGGTCATCATCGTAATGTGATTTTACTTTCTGTCACCGAAGGCGATGATAAACCTGCTAAATATCCTGTGATGTTTCGCGCGGCTGATGTGATGTTACTTAGCAAAATCGATTTATTACCTTTTTTAGATGATTTTTCTCCACAGCGTGCAACTCATGCTATGCAACATTTGGCAAATCCTGCGCCTGTATTGCAAATTTCAGCAAAAACACAAGAAGGTTTAGACACTTGGCTTGATTGGTTACGTCAAGAAGTGGTCTCGCAAAAACGTAATGCAAGCAGCCGTCAACATACCCACAGTCATCAAGAAGCAGCATAAGGTTTGATTTTATTTTCCGCGCATATTCCAAATCTTAATTATGCGCGTTTATTTTTATCATATTTGTGATAATTAGAAACCTCAACCGATGATTTAGAGAGATGACTTTCTGAAAATCCATTAGGTTTATCATGCAAATGTTGTCTAAATTTAGCTGTTTTTATATTTAATACACATAATATAATGCCACGACTTATAAAAATAAGTGTTCACTTAAAGGGACAAGTTTTATTATGCAAATGAAACACTTACGCATTCGTACTCGTCTCATGCTTGGCTTTAGCATCATCATTTTATTTATTTTGATAGTAAGTATTTATGCTATTTTCCAAATGAGGGTGCTTTCAGATACCACCAATAAACTGTATCGACATCCTTTTACTGTCAGCAAAGCCGTGCGCGATGTGAATATCAATATCGTGCGAATGCACCGAACGATGAAAGATGTTGCTTTAGCGAAAGATATAAATATCATGTATGAAGCGGTAGAACTTGTTGATAAATATGAAAAACAAGTATATCTCGATATTGAACTTATTGATGAACGGTTTCTAGGTGATAAAACCCAAGTCCATACTTTACGCGACACCTTTACTGCATGGAAAATAATTCGTAGCGAAGTCATTGCCTTAACTGAACAACAGCAATATGAACAAGCCATAGGGATTACCCAACAAAAAGGCCATCGTCATGTGCAATTATTAGAACAACAAATGAAAGAATTGACCGATTTTGCAAATAACGTCGCCAGTAATGCAAGAAGCAAAGCAGAATTACAAGCAAAACAAACAACTAGCATTCTTATTGGTATTACTTTAATGATACTTATTTTAACCATTTGGATCACAATTGCGGTTTCACGTTCAATTGTTAATCCTATTATGTTTGCGGTTAAAAAAGCCAAAGAAGTTGCCAAAGGTGATTTAACAGGTGAAATTACTGCTAATTCAAAGGATGAACTGGGTGAATTGCTTAATGCGTTTGGTGATATGCAGAAACAATTGTATACGGTGATTACTGATGTCACGACGGTATCAGCAGAAGTGTCAGAAACCGCTGAACAAATTTCACAAGGTAATATTGATTTTAGTCAACGCATTGAAGAACAAGCCGCTTCTTTAGAGCAGACATCAGCAAGCATGGAGCAAATGACCAGTTCAGTGCAACAAAATGCAAACAGTGCTTCACAAGCTGCGCAATTAGCTTTAACTGCCAAAACCACCGCAGAAAAAGGTGGGCTTATTGTTGGGCAAAATATTGTGGCAATGGGTGGGATAAGTAAGAGCAGCAAGAAAATTACCGACATCATTAGTGTCATTGATGAGCTGGCATTTCAGACTAATTTACTGGCGTTAAATGCAGCGGTTGAGGCGGCGCGTGCGGGAGAACAAGGACGTGGCTTTGCTGTTGTTGCAAGTGAAGTGCGAAATTTAGCTCAACGTAGTGCAAGTTCAGCAAAAGAAATTAAATCTTTGATTCAAGAAAGCGGGTCCAATGTTGATGAAGGCATGATTTTAGTCAAACAATCTGGCGATACTTTAGAAAGCATTATTTCTGCTGTTAAAAAAGTGAATGATATTATTAGTGAAATTGCCGCCGCCAGCCAAGAACAATCCTCCAATATCAGTCAGGTCAATAAAGCGGTGACTCAGATAGATGATATGACGCAACAAAATACTGCGATGGTTGAAGAGGCAACTTCTGCTAGCGAGTCAATGCGTGATCAATCTATTAAACTACAACAGCTTATTGAATTTTTTAATGTGGGTTATGTAAAAGTATCAAAAAAACCTCGGATACATAAATCTACTTTTCAGCGTCATTCTACGGAAAGTAAAGCCAAAGATGAACATCATAATCATACTGGTGGGGCTAAAACGAATAAGCATGATGATGATGACGATGATGATTGGGTTGATTTTTAGTGATACTTCACTTTGCTCAAACCTAAACTTATAAAATTACGACTGCTTTCAAAAGACAAATTGTGCAAAATCAGGTAATCTGTTTGAAAATATAACTTGATGACTAAAATGCGCGTACTAGGAATTGAAACCTCTTGTGATGAAACGGGTGTAGCGATTTATGATACTGAACATGGATTGCTTGCCCATACCGTTTATACTCAAATTGCCCTTCATGCCAAATATGGTGGCGTTGTACCTGAACTGGCTTCGCGTGACCATGTGCAAAAACTCATCCCCTTGGTTAAACAAGTCATGCAACAGGCAGAAATTCAAACTGTTGATGGTGTTGCTTATACCGCAGGACCGGGTTTAATTGGCGCATTATTAGTGGGTGCAGCCATTGGACGTTCACTGGCTTGGGCTTGGCAAATACCCGCGATTGGCGTACATCACATGGAAGGACATTTACTCGCGCCGATGTTAGAGCAAAATCCGCCCGCATTCCCATTTTTAGCTTTGTTGGTTTCAGGTGGTCATACGCAATTGGTCGCGGTGGAAGGCGTTGGACGCTATGAAATTTTAGGCGAATCTGTTGATGATGCTGCAGGTGAAGCTTTTGATAAAACGGCAAAATTATTAGGCTTAGGCTATCCCGGTGGTGTGGCAATTGCTGAATTGGCGAAACAAGGTCGACCGAATCAATTTAAATTCTCACGTCCCATGACACAAAAACCGGGTTTAGATTTTAGCTTTAGTGGCTTAAAAACCAATGTGTTAGTTAATTGGCAACAATCCAATCAAGATCAACAAACCAAAGCCGATATTGCCTTAGAATTCGAGCAAGCAGTAGTCGATACGCTTACTATAAAATGTCGTCGGGCTTTAAAACAAACAGGTCTAAAACGTTTGGTGATTGCAGGTGGCGTAGGAGCAAATCAATGTTTACGCGCAGGTTTAACTCAATTAATGCAAAATTTTCAAGGCGAAATATTTTATCCACGTCTTGAATTTTGTACTGATAATGGGGCAATGATTGCCTATGTTGGTGCAATTCGTTTGCAAGCGGGACAATCTAATGATTTCAGCTTTCAAGTTCAGCCGCGTTGCTCAATTGAAACTCTTAGCGCATTAAGGTGATTTGATTATGCTACATCTCGCCAGCCATTACATCATTGGTACAACTCATTCAGAATGCCAAGATTTTGCTTTACATAGCGATATTCCAATCCCGCACCTTATTGTTTGTGATGGCTGTTCGTCATCGATAGGCAGTGAGATTGGAGCAAGAGTGCTGGCAAAAACGGCTCAATATCTGCTGCAACAAGTTGAAATTCCTGATTATCATCATTTTGGACAATACGTGATTAATAAAGCCCATCGTATTGTGACCAATATGAATTTACCTGATACCGTTTTGGATTCAACTTTATTGGTTGGGTTTGTGCAAAATGACATAGTCACGGTTTATATGTATGGAGATGGCTGTATTCTGTACCAGAAAATTGACGGTGTGATAGGCACAGTGAATGTTGAATTTGCCGATAACGCACCTTATTATTTGACTTATTGGTTAACTGAAACGGATCAAGCCGCTTTTATTGCTACCCGTGGCGAATATTTAATGTATATTCGGGACTCGCTGAATCCACAAACCAATCCGCAACTGTTTAAAAAACCAGTGATTTATCAATTTTCACTGACAGAGTATAAAACCATTGCGCTGGTATCTGATGGGGCAGTGAGCTGTATTAATATCGAGAATGGGAAACGGCGACCGCTTTATGAAGTTGCGTCTCAATTATTAAAATTGGATATACCGTTAGAAACCCATTTTGTTGAACAAGGTATGCAAAGCCTGCAAAAAAATTATCTTGAACAACAAGTACATATTATGGATGATTTGGCGGTTGCCATGCTCACTCAAACTGAATAGCAGATGAACATCGGTCGCAGACAGTTTTTATTGGGCGGGGTTTTAATCACGGTTGGCGCAGCCGCTAAACATTATCACGATGCTCGTCAGCGACGAATCCAAAAAACCATTATTACCGTGTTTCACAAACGCCTGAACCAATTAGCGTGGACACATAATGATATGTTGCAGTTTACCCAAGATTTTATGCAACATCCACGAAATCAAGCCTATTTACAAAAAATCAATTTACTCAGCTATATTTATCCTGTTTATGCTTACAGTTCATTGTTAGAAATGACAGTGTTAGCCAAAAAAATTCGCTATTTTGAAGAAACGATATGCACCCGTTTTTTACTTTCAACAGACTTTTTTTATCACAATAATCCTCAAAAAATCAAATATTTAACTTATTACGACCCGCATAAAATGCCTTGTTCAAATCCTTTAAGTTAATCCGCAAAATAAGTTTGACCTATATATTTTAAGGAGTGCAAAACTTGTTTTGCTGGTGCAGAATAAATTCCGCACTCCTGCACCACAACCGTCGTCTTAACAATATGCTGTTTTCTACCACATTAAATCATCAGGCACTTGATAATCTGCATAAAAATCATCTTCATCCAATTTGCTGTCTGTTGCCGAGGCCTTATGTATTAAATAACTGTCGTCACGCATCGCGATTCTATCAGCAACCACCGTGGGTATAACTTGATAATTGCCTTCCAATTTCACAATCACCAATTTACCCTTAATAAGCTGTTTTTGCATCTCGCTGCCGACATACACTTTTTGAACAACAGAACCATCCGTAAAATTATACGCAATATCCGCTTCACGATTTGTGATTGCATTCAATGAGATAAGCTGTTTAATCTGGCTATGAATCTCTTTTTGCTTGGCTTGTTCAGCTTTCTGGCGATTCAATTCACGGTCTTTTTCAATTTTTTCCAAATGTGCTTGTTGCGAAGTCAGCTTGATTTCATCAACTATCACCTTTTTCTGCTTAAATTTCTGTTTAGACTGTTTTTGCTTGGTTTTAGTGACATCCTTCGCTTTAGCTTTATCTACAAGTCCAGCTTTTAGCAATTGATCTTGTAATGAGTTACTCATGATATTGTTTATCCTTTAAGTTTGTGTATTTCTTTAAGCTGAGATAATTTAGCATATTTATTATCCATTGTATTGATTTAATAACTCATTTTCTAAGCTCATTTACTTATGGCAATCCATTTGGATAGTGTTTGTTATTTTCGATTATTTCAAAATACAGTAATTATAAAAAACCTTTTAATTTTTAACTTATAAATCTTTTTGAATCAGTCCTTTATGGCTTGATAAGTATTTTTATTGGCTGTTATTTTGCATTATCTGCACATCGTAACAAAAAAACAGTTAATATTCTGGCGCAGATTGATTACTATAGAGCCTTATTTTCAATAACGGGAGGGTAAACCTAATGACCATAGGTCGCTTAATAGCATTTTCTATTGTATTAACCATTGGATTAACAGCATGTGATGATAGTCCTGTAGAAACCAAACGGGAGACAAAAAGTCCTCAATCAAGCATTAAGGATGATTTAAACGCAAAGCTGGATTTATCCTCTTTACCTAATACTCCATCTAGTTTTAGTTCTGCAAAATCAAAGCTATACAAAAAGGTTTACAAAGATCATTATGATAAAACGATTTACTGCAATTGTCTGTTTGATCCTATAAAAAAAACCGTGGACTTAAACTCTTGCGGTGTAACCCCTCGTAA
Source organism: Candidatus Albibeggiatoa psychrophila (assembly GCA_035829175.2). Taxonomy (GTDB): domain Bacteria; phylum Pseudomonadota; class Gammaproteobacteria; order Beggiatoales; family Beggiatoaceae; genus Albibeggiatoa; species Albibeggiatoa psychrophila. The sequence continues at coordinate 722 of JAYQWJ020000264.1, read as the reverse complement.
AAATGCAAAACGTGCGAGCAGAATTGAAGCAGAACATGTGTTCCCAGCCTATCAGTTTGGTAATTTCCGTAAATGTTGGCGTGAACCTAAAACCATTTGTCCCGCAGAAGAAGGTAAAAAACAGGCAACAGGTCGCCAGTGTTGTGAAGATGTTGACCCCGTATTTTCCCGTGCACACAATGACTTACATAATTTATTTCCAGCCGTCGGTGAGGTGAATGGAGACCGTTCTAACTACAACTGGGGAATGATTAGTGGTGAAAAACGTTCTTATGGTAAATGTAATATTGAAGTTGATAGCTCGATAAGACGTGCTGAACCGCCTGAATATGTTTGGGGAAATATTGCGCGTACCATGTTCTATATGTCTCATACTTATGGTGTTAAGTTATCAAGCCAAGATATTAAATTGTATACCGCATGGAATAAGCAAGACCCTGTTGATGATTGGGAATTGGAAAGAAATGGCATTATTAAAGGTGTTCAAGGCAATCGCAATCCGTTCATTGATGGGAAGACATACAATCCTAAAAAGATTAATCACTTTGCCGACATCACAGATGCAGATATAGAACAAGCGAAATCCGTTGCACCTGCCAAGGAATCAAAACCAAGTAAACCCGCGCTTGATTCTGATTGCGATAGCAGTAAAAAGTATTGCAGTCACATGGCAAATTGTGATGAAGCCAAGTTTTATTTAAACAGTTGTGGCTTAAAAGGTT
>JAYQWJ020000263.1:0-10338 GCA_035829175.2 Candidatus Albibeggiatoa psychrophila | reverse complement strand
CCATCAAGCTCTGCTTGAAGAAGTCCTTATAAAATCCTAAATGAACAATATCACTATTTTTACGCTTGTATTGTGGCAGCTTGGCAAGCTATATTTACTCGTGTGGATTCTATGCAAATTCATTCTCGAAGCAGAGTTTAGTAACGAGCTATTGCATTTTTAATTACCGCAAGACTCTCGTCCTTAATCAAGCCTAACCAGCAAAGGAAGTTTCACAATGCGCATACTCTATTTTTTATTATTATTCAATTGGATAGCACTTGTTTACGCAACGCCAATTTTAGTTGATCCACAAGATCGATTTTCACCTATCACCGCCAAGCAAGGCATGGTGGTCGCCAGTGAATCTTATGCAACACAAGCCAGTTTAGCGGTGTTAAAACAGGGTGGCAATGCAGTTGATGCTGCGGTCACATTGGGATTTGCAATGGCGGTTACTGCACCGCGTGCAGGTAATTTAGGCGGCGGTGGTTTCATGTTAATTTACAATGCTGAAACGCAGAAAGTGCTTGCAATTGACTACCGTGAAAAAGCCCCCGCTCTCGCATATAAAGACATGTATTTAGACGAAAATGGCGGTGTGGTTTCAAAGCGTAGTAAATTTACTCATTTAGCAGCTGGCGTACCGGGAACAGTGGCAGGTCTGGCCTTAGCGTTGGAAAAATATGGCACAATTTCATTACAACGGGCTTTACAACCCGCAATTCAATTAGCAACAGATGGCTTCCCGATGCCTGCGACCTTAGCTAATGCAATCAAAAAAGCCAAGCATTTACAACAATTTGCAGGTAGCCGTGCCATATTCATGAAACCAGATGGCTCATTTTATCAAGCAGGTGAATTATTCAAACAATCTGATTTAGCTAAAACATTGACTCTAATTGCAGAGCAAGGCACAAGTGCATTTTATACAGGCATAATCGCTGATCAAATTGTGACAGAAATGAAAACCAATCAAGGTATTATCAGAAAAGCTGATTTAGCTGCTTATCAAGCCCCAATTCGCCAACCAATACAAGGCAATTATCGCGGTTATGATGTATTTTCAATGTCACCGCCTAGCTCTGGTGGAGTGCATATTGTGCAATTGTTAAATATGCTAGAAAATTTCGACATCAAACAAACAGGACATAATTCAGCTCAAACGATTCATATTATAAGCGAAGCGATGAAACGGGCTTATGCTGACCGAGCAAAATATTTAGGGGACACTGATTTTGTCAGCGTACCGCTAAAAGGCTTGACCGATAAAGCTTATGCAAAACAGCTTACTACCCAGTTTGATTTACAAAAAGCCACGCCTAGCAAAGATATTACTGAAGGACAGCCCGCAATCTATGAAAGCCCTGAAACTACTCATTTCTCAGTTGTAGATAAACAAGGTAATGCGGTGGCGAATACCTATACGCTTAATTTCAGTTTTGGTTCTGGGATTACTGTAGCGGGTGCGGGTTTTTTGCTTAACAATGAAATGGATGATTTTAGTGCAAAACCCAATGTGCCTAATGCTTATGGTTTAATCGGCGGCACGGCAAATGCGGTTGAACCCCATAAACGTATGTTGAGTTCGATGTCCCCCACTATTGTATTAAAAGATAATAAACCATTCTTAGTCACGGGCAGTCCCGGTGGCTCGCGTATTATCACAACGGTATTACAAGTGATTTCAAATGTCGTTGACCATGAAATGAATATTCAAGAGGCGGTCAACGCAGCACGAGTACATCATCAATGGTTGCCTGATAGCTTATTTATTGAAAATGGTTTGAGTCCTGACACTATTAATTTATTGAAGGAAAAGGGACATACAATCGAAACCAGCCGAACCATGGGAGCTGCAAATAGTATTTTAATTCAGCATACTGATAGTAATGAACGCATTTTACATGGTGCAGCCGACCCACGTAGACCAGAAGGGATTGTATCCAGCTTTTAATAAATTTTTCGTGCAGAGGTATTACTTGGATTTATACTTCTGTACACTTATATCTAATGGTCTAGGCGTAACCCATAATCACGGCATTATCCTATCTTGATACCATGGTTATGGTTTTGCAGTAGACATTATTATCGAGTTGATTTGGAAGCAGTAATGCAAACACGTTCACTACAAAAAATTCTCTATCAGCATTATCTATCCGCATCGCTATTACCTGTATTTGTGGTCGAACTGCTATTACTGTTGCTTTACTTCAGTATTATTGCCCTTATCACAACCGCAACAACAGATACCTTATTAGAAAAAGCCCGCCAAGATACGCATGAAATTGCCTTGCGAGAAGCTCAAAAACTCAACCTTGAATTTAAAGAAATTGCGACCCTAGCGCGTTTTATGCAAATGCAACAACAACAGTTTTTCCTTGCTCCACAGACTTATGGTTTGCCAAATGGACGACCTTTGTTTGATATTGATGAAAATGGCGTGTTTTTTAAATTTAACGATAATAGTGGCGCGAGTTTATATTATTCCTCACAAACAGAAATCACCGACAAAGCTTACGAAAAAGCACTGAAAACAGAGGCATTTGACCCATTATTAAAAAATATTGTGACCCATAACCAACATACTGTTGCAGCTTATTTTAATAGTTATGACAATATGAATCGGATATTTCCTTTTGTTGATAATGTCGCAGAACAGTTTGGCGCACATATTATAATGCAAGATTTTAACTTTTATTATGAAGCGGATGCCGAACATAATCCAGAACGAAAACCCGTATGGACAAATGCTTATCTCGATCCCGCAGGTCAAGGTTGGATGTTGTCTTGTATTGTGCCGATTTATTCGGGTAATTTGTTAGAAGGTGTTTCTGGAATTGATGTCACCATTGAGCAGTTTTCTGAAAATATTCTCGCGCTTGATTTGCCTTGGCAAGGCAGCGCATTTTTACTCAATGATGAAGGCATAATCTTAGCGATGCCTGAAGCAATTGAACATTATTTTGGCTTGCAGAAACTTAAAAAACATATTTATGAGGCAACATTAACAGAAACCATAGAAAAGCCAGAGCATTTTAATTTATTAAAGAGTAAAGACCCTGAGATTGCAAATAAAATAAAACATATATTAGAAACAAAAGCAATCATAACGGATTTCAAGCTTAAACAAGGTGATTTTTTACTAATTCAAGAAATAATTGAAGAAACAGGCTGGCGATTCTTAGTCTTAATTGAGAAAGAGAAAGTTTATGCCAGTGCTTATGAAATAGAACAATTTGCTCAGCGTATTGGTTATGGTATGGTTGTTTTTATGACATTGTTTTATCTATTGTTTTTTTCTTATTTAATCCAAAAATCACACCGTGTTTCAGCACAAATTGCCACACCAATAACCGAACTTGCCAAGCTAACCTCAAATTTTCATGAACAATTGAAACGAGCTCAATTGCCATTATCAAAGTCTGACATTATTGAAGTAAAACAACTGACTGATAATTTTAATCAAATGATATTGGAATTACAGGGATTATTTAATAATTTAGAGCAAAAAGTACATACGCGTACACAGCAAATTGAGCAGAAAAATAAAGATTTAGTATTGTTAAATCAGGAAAAAAATGAGTTTTTAGGCATAGCCGCGCATGATTTAAAAAATCCATTGCAAGCGATTCAAGGCTCAGCAGAATTAATTGAAATTACACTGAAAGAAGATGGATTTAAAAATAAAGACGAAGTGGTGGAATTTGCTAGTATGATTAATATCAGTGCTGAACGCATGTTTGATTTAATCACTAATTTGCTTGATGTCAATGCAATTGAGTCTGGCAAAATCATCGTAAACGCACGAGAAATTAATATTTTACCTATTTTACAAAAAATCGTGACTGAATATACAGAAAAGGCATTTTTGAAAAATATTGAAGTGAACTTTGAACCCCAGTTGAATTGTTATATGGCTTATATCGATGTAAATATTTTGCATCAAGTGCTAGATAATTTAATTTCCAATGCAGTGAAATATTCGCCTTTTGATAAAATCATTTACGTGCGTATTTTCCTCCAAGAAAGCAGCCAAGTCAGGATTGAAATTCAAGACCAAGGTCAAGGCTTAAGCCCTGAAGATCAAGCCAAATTATTTGGTAAATTCACCCGTCTAACCGCCAAGCCCACAGGCGATGAACATTCAACAGGTTTGGGTTTATTTATTGTGAAAAAATTAGTGAGTGTGTTAAATGGGAAAGTGTGGTGCGAGAGTAAGGAAGGGCAAGGCGCAACGTTTATCATTACTTTTCCTAGTTCAGGGAATTTATAAATAAATGATGGCTTTTGGGTGAGATTTAAAGATAAAGCCAATTAGAGTGTTTTTAAGTCATTTTCAATCCCGAAAACCTTTGAATTTATGCCCGCGTTGTGTTCAATATTTTGAATAAGTTTAAACCCAGAACAAATACAAGACTTGATTTTTATTTGGAATATGTGACCATAGCAGCAGAATTTTTCAAAGTATGGACGCAGATGCGTCTTTAAAAAGGTTAAACACTATTTATGGCGCGTTATCATAGAAAAAAATTACCCCAAGAGCCTGTTGAAACAGAAGTACAGCGTTTATCACATGATGGGAGAGGCATTGCGCAAATTGATGGCAAAACAATTTTCATCTCGGGCGCATTACCCAATGAGACGGTTTTATTTCGTTATACCAACAAGCAAAAGAATTTTGATGAAGGTATGACACTTGAGGTGTTAAAACCTGCACCAGAACGGGTTGAGCCACCTTGTGAGCATTTTGGGGTTTGCGGTGGTTGTAGCTTGCAACATCTATCGCCAGCCGACCAAATCCAATTAAAACAAGATATGCTGTTAGAACAATTTGAGCATTTGGGCAAAGTCACGCCTAAAAATGTCATGTTGCCATTACAAGCAGATAGTGAAGGTTATCGGCGCAAAGCCCGTTTAGGTGTGCGTTATGTGACTAAAAAACAATCGGTTTTGGTTGGCTTTAGAGAGCAGCACGGTGGATTTCTTGCAGAATTAAATCAATGTAAAGTGCTACATCCTTCCGTCGGCGAACGTATTATGGACTTGCGGGAAATGTTAACCCAACTCACCGTAAAAGATAAAATTGCCCAAATTGAAGTTGCTATTGGGGATGAAAAAACCGCGCTGGTATTTCGGAATTTAGAGCCATTGACTGCTGAAGATGAACAGCTATTATGTGATTTTGCTGAACAACATGATTTATTAGTTTATTTGCAGCCTAAAGGCATTGATTCGGTTTATCCACTTTATCCACAGAATTTACCATTGGAAAGTTTGTCCTATTCTTTGCCCGATGAAAACCTATCATTTCAATTTTCAACCCATGATTTTACCCAAATAAACAGTGGGATTAACCGCAAAATGGTGCAACAAGCCATGGATTGGTTACAGCCAAAAGCCGATGATGAGGTGTTAGATTTGTTTTGTGGTTTAGGGAATTTCACCTTGCCATTAGCAAAACGGGCGAAACATGTTGTTGGGGTTGAAGGCAGCGATAGTTTAGTTAAACGTGCAAAAACCAACGCCGAAGCTCAAGGAATTTTTAATACGGAATATTATGTCGCAAACTTAGCGGAACAACCGCTTGAGCATATTTGGATGCAACGTAATTACGATAAGATATTGCTTGATCCACCACGTAGCGGCGCGATGGAAATTATTCAAGCCTTGAATCTCAAGCACACGAAAAGCATTGTATATGTGTCTTGCAACCCTTCAACTTTGGCGCGTGATGCGGGTATTTTGGTCAATGAAAAAGGATTTAAATTGGTTCAAACAGGGGTGATGGACATGTTTCCACATACGGCACACGTAGAATCTATGGCGTTATTTGAACGTTAGGCATTATTTAAATATGACTTCCCGAGTTTTTTCTCGCTTATTGCAAAAAGATTGTGAAATCATTTCGGGAAAGTGAGTTTTAATATCTCATCTTACGCAAAAATTAATGTAGGCTGGAATAGGTGCGTTGAAAAAATCAATCGTTATTGATGACATCCCGCATGGTATTTCACCTTTCTCAAGCAACCACGCGGTGGTGGGGTTTGGTGGAAAACACTGCGCTATTCCACCCTACTTCTTACTACTTCTTACAAAGGCCATTTTCCTACTCGCATCATGCCACCGATTAAATCGCTAATCCCTATCCATGACAGCCTATCATCAAAAGTATCGCTATATTCATCATACGCATAAGTTTTGTCATTTATATCATTTAAGCTATCTGCTTTTCTATTTGCCCCAGTGGAAAAAACAACAACAACCACTCGTGAGCGATTTAGCGCATTCAGCGTTGCCAAATTATCCCCAGCTATATTGGTAATTTTTAAATTAGAGTGGGTTTGCACATCATCTGGAATCTCCAATACAAAATTCTCATCAACCCGATACCGAAAAATATTACCCCATGGGTCACGTCCATCAATCGCCAAATCAGCCCAAGGTAAATAACCTTCTTCAGTACACAATGTCGTTTCTGCTTTTCCATATCCGTTGGCTGCGGGACAAGGCAATTGCCCTTCCAAAGTTGCGAAACCCAACAATGCTTCTCGAATTACTTGCAATTGTCTATCTGTTGCTTTTAAGGCATTATATTCCGCTTGCACGCGCAAAAACTGGGCTGTACTGACTAAAATAAGACTTAAAGCCAATACAACCATGGCCATTTCTAGTAGTGAAAAGCCACGTTGTTGCAACATAAATTAGAAACCTGCTTTTTTATACCAATACTTAGCTTTTTCAGCATCTTGCTCAACGCCACGTCCTTGCTCATACATCATCGCCAAAGTGGTCATCGAACCGACTAACTCTTGGTCGGCTGCTTTCTGAAACCATTCAACCGCTTGCTTGTCATCTTGCTTAACACATTCACCTTCCATATACATAAAGCCAAGCCCATGTTGCGCCATTGGATAGCCTTGTTCTGCTGCGCCTTGCATATATTTTTTGGCATTTTTCTCATTCACGACCATACCCAAACCATTTTGACACATGATAGCCATGCGATATTGTGCTTCGACTTGTCCTTGTTCTGCAAGTAATGACAATAATTGTTGTGCGCGTGCAAATTGTTTAGTTTCAAATGCTGCGATGCCACTTTGTAAACTCATGCCCTGTTCGGCAGATAATTGTTCTAACATTATTCATCTCTCACGGTAGTGTTATTTTTTAGATAAGTTTATTATAGGATTATAGGGTATAACTTCAAGTCCTCAAGGTTTAAAACGGAGTTGCCGTTGAATATCACCACATTACGCCTTCAAGACTGATAATCCTTAGAAATTGTTGGAAAATGCCGCCGCCGTATCAAAATCCAATCTTTTTACTTATCTTATTCATAACATAAATCAACTTGACTTCTTTCTGAATACCCATTAAAAAATACTCCCAACAAAACACAATAACGAAACAACTATCAAAGGAGAACCTCATGGCAGATTATTTAATTGCCCCTTCAATTTTATCAGCAGACTTTGCACGTTTAGGTGAAGAAGTGGATAAGGTATTGGCTAGCGGTGCAGATGTGGTGCATTTTGATGTGATGGATAATCATTACGTGCCTAATTTGACTATTGGCCCTTTGGTTTGTAGCGCATTGCGTAAACATGGCGTGACTGCTGATATTGACGTGCATTTGATGGTGAAACCTGTTGACCGTATTATTCCTGATTTCGCCCAAGCGGGGGCAAGTTATATTACTTTTCATCCAGAAGGTTCTGAACACGTTGATCGTTCTTTGCAATTAATTCATGATAATGGTTGTAAAGCAGGCTTGGTTTTTAATCCTGCAACCTCTTTGGATTACTTGCAATATGTGATGGATAAAATCGATATGATATTAATCATGTCTGTGAATCCGGGTTTTGGTGGACAAAGCTTTATTCCAACTGCATTAGATAAATTACGTCAAGCGCGTAAAATGATTGATGAAAGCGGTCGAGATATTCGCTTGGAAATTGATGGCGGGGTCAAAGTGAATAATATCCGTGAAATTGCTGAAGCGGGTGCAGATACTTTCGTGGCAGGTTCGGCGATTTTTAATACCGATGATTATAAAGCGACAATCGACCAAATGCGGGCTGAATTGGCCAAAGCGAGTGCATAATGGCAGCATTTACTCCGAAATTAGTCTTAATTGATTTAGATGGAACATTGGTTGACAGTGTGCCAGACCTTTCCTATGCGGTTGATCACATGATGATGGCATTGGAATTACCACAACCCGGTGAACAGAAAGTGCGTGAATGGGTTGGAAATGGCATTGAAAAACTGGTTAAACGTGCGCTGACTGATGACATGGATGCCGAGCCAGAAGCTGAATTATTTGAGCAAGGCTTACAAATTTTCAAAGGCAGTTATGCAGAATGCAATGGTCGTCACAGTCAATTGTATGAAGGTGTAAAAGAAGGTTTAGATTGGTTGCAACAAGAAGGTTTTATCCTTGCCTGCATTACCAATAAAGCCCAGCAATTTACCGTACCTTTATTAGAAAAAGTAGGTATTTTAAGTTATTTTAAGTTAGTTGTAAGTGGCGATAGTTTGCCTAAGAAAAAACCAGACCCAATGCCATTGTTGCATAGTGCGGCACATTTTTCAGTTCCACCAAGTAAATCTTTAATGATTGGTGATTCAATGACTGATGTTAAAGCGGCACGCAATGCGGAATTTGGCGCGGTGATTTGTGTTAATTATGGTTATAATCATGGGATAGATATTCAAGAGGCGAATCCTGACCACGTCATTGATTCATTTACTCAATTGCCTCAATTATTAAAAATGTCTGCTTAAATAACGCACGTTACGCAGATAAGTTATAAAAGCAAATAAGTAGGGTGGAATAACGCAGCGTATTCCACCAAACCCCTGAAAATACTACAACTCTTTCAAACGCCCAGCTTGTGCATCTTTACCAGACAAAACAGGCTCATTAATCGGCCACTCAATACCAATATCGGGGTCATTCCAGATTAAACTGCCTTCATCTTCTGGATGATAATAATTGGTGCATTTATAGTGAAAATCAGCGGTATCGGTTAAAACACAAAATCCATGCGCAAATCCGGGCGGCACATACAATTGATTATGCGCTTCAGCAGTTAAAGTCGCGCCTACCCATTGACCAAAAGTCGGTGAATCTTTACGAATATCAACTGCCACGTCAAACACCGCGCCACTGCTGACTTGGACTAGTTTGCCTTGCGGATGTTGTTTTTGAAAATGCAGCCCCCGCAACACATTTTTCGCTGAACGGGAATGATTGTCTTGCACAAAATTCGCGTCAATACCTACTAATTCTGCATAACGTTGTGCATTGAAACTTTCGAGGAAAAAGCCGCGTTCGTCACCAAATACTTTAGGCTCAATTAGTACAACTTCTGGGATGTCTAAGCGTGTTACTTTCATGTAATTTCAAATTTCACTATTTGTTTAAGATAAAGACCATAACTGCTTTTTTGCAATTTGTCGGCTAATTGTATCAGTTGTTCATCGCTAATATAGCCTTTGCGCCATGCAATTTCTTCTGGACAAGCGATTTTTAACCCCTGACGTTTTTCAATGGTTTCAACAAATAATGAGGCTTCAAGTAGTGATTCGTGTGTTCCCGTATCCAACCACGCAAAACCACGTCCTAAAATTTCTACGCGCAAATCATCACGTTGCAAATATACATTATTCACATCGGTAATTTCCAGTTCGCCACGGGCTGAAGGTTTAATATTTTTAGCAATTTCAACCACATCATTATCGTAAAAATACAAACCTGTCACCGCATAACGAGATTTAGGATTTGTGGGTTTTTCTGCCAAGCTAATTGCTTTACCTGCTTTATCAAATTCAACCACGCCATAACGTTCGGGGTCATGCACAGGATAGGCGAATACGGTTGCGCCCTTGATTTGCTCCGCCGCATGATTCACCGCTTTGCTAAAGTTATGACCATAAAAAATATTATCACCCAAAACTAAAGCGCAGGTATCAGAACCAATAAATTGTTCACCGATAATAAAGGCTTGGGCGAGACCGTCAGGAGAGGCTTGGACTTCATAGCGGAGATTGATTCCCCAATGTGCGCCATCCCCCAATAATTGTTCAAAACGTGGAGTGTCTTGCGGAGTGGAAATAATCAGAATGTCTTTAATACCCGCCAACATTAGTGTGGTTAACGGATAGTAAATCATGGGTTTATCGTAGATAGGAAGTAATTGTTTGGAAACGACTTGTGTCACAGGATGCAAGCGCGTACCTGAACCGCCCGCGAGAATAATACCTTTCATTGAAACTCCAAAAGCTTAATAAAGCATTTTTGATAATAATATAAAAACTATTATCTCTATTCTGTTGGGTTTGTTCAATATA
>JAYQWJ020000262.1:0-1812 GCA_035829175.2 Candidatus Albibeggiatoa psychrophila | reverse complement strand
ATTATATTTTACAATATTATCAATATGTTCCAGCCTTTTAGTATTATACTATGCCATCTCATGTTAAATTATGCTGACTTTAGTAGGAAATTAATTTATGGAAACCACTGAGATTTTAAACACTATTGCACTGACCTTGGGCACGGGTTGGGCAAGTGGATTAAACATTTATGCCACGATTTTGATGTTAGGTGTACTAGAAATAACAGGACAAATCACTTTGCCTGAGACTTTAGCCATTGTTTCCCATCCGTTAGTGATTGGCTCAGCCGCGTTGATGTATGGTGTTGAGTTTATTGCAGATAAAATTCCGGGCTTTGATAGTATTTGGGATTCTGTTCATACTTTTATTCGTATCCCATTGGGTGCACTATTGGCAGCAGGTGCAGTCGGTGATTTGGGTATCGCGGCTGAATTTGCAGGTTTAGTTTTAGGTGGTGCATTAGCAACGGGAAGTCATGCCACTAAAGCAGGTAGCCGAATTTTGCTGAATACCTCGCCTGAACCTTTTAGCAACTGGACCGCTTCGGTAACGGAAGATACGGCGGTGTTTGGTGGATTGTGGGCTGCACTTTATCATCCTTGGGTTTTTGTGGGTTTGCTCGCATTATTCATTCTATTGATGATTTGGTTATTGCCGAAAATTTGGTATGCGCTGAAAACAGTTTTTGCTGCAATTGGTCGTCTTTTCGGGGCTAAAACCGTCACCAATGAGCCATAGTTATATCATTAGAGATGTTGCAAGCTCTAAAACATGCTCAAATTAAAACAGAGTTACGTTTAAGTGATAGAACTTATCATTGTGTGCGGTTTAGAAATTGATCGTGACCTCAGCAGCTCTAAACTTAAACGCTTGGTGCGGACACGTTACAGCCCATGCAGCCCACCTAAACGCACATATAGAGACTTGTCAAACAATGGTTTATTGCTGAATTGATGACGATGTGAATAAATTGATACATTAATGTAGATTTTTAGTAACGGCGATATTACTTGTATTTGTTTGATTGCCTTATCGATACAGTAGTATTTGCTTGAATTTTGTTTTATATTGCCAAAGTGTTTGTTACTGACTCTTTCTTTTAAAAAATATCCTATGAGACACAAAGGTTCTCCTGACCATCAATTACGCCAACGTATCGCTGTGATTTGTGCCAGATTAATAGTGCAAGAAAGTGTAAAAGATTTTCAAATGGCGAAGAAAAAGGCTGCCGCTGAATTAGGTGTCGCCAATAGCAAAAGTCACTTACCGAGCAATGCTGAGATTGAAGCTGAAATCATGCTGTATCAGCGTTTGTTTCAAGCCGATAATCAACCACTGCATTTACAGTATTTACGCGAAGTTGCACTCAAAGCAATGGGTTTATTTAAAGATTTCCAACCGCGTTTAGTGGGTAATGTTTTAACAGGAACAGCAACCCAACATTCTGATATTACACTACATTTATTCGCTCAAACTCCAGAAACCATTGATATATTTTTAATGCAGCAAGGCATTCCTTATGAATTGACAGACAAGCATTTTCGGATTGAACAACAGTCTGTGAGTTTTCCTTGTTATCAATTTATGGCAGGAGATGAACAAGTCTCTTTGGTGATTTTTGATATAGATGATATTCGTTGGTCGCCGCCAAGCCCTATAGATGGTAAACCGATGCAACGTGCTGATATAAAAGTGGTTGAAAAATTAATTAAAGATGCAGAATCCAAATCCAAAAGTGCTAGAAATCCAATCTAAAACGATGAGGAGTGCAAGATTTATCTTGCCCATACAAATTTACCCTAAACCAGAAAATTGATAATTGATAATTG